>DASYCK010000179.1:0-55854 GCA_036500205.1 Polyangia bacterium
TCGGATTCCAGGACCTTGTTCGTCTTCACATCGTAGCGAGATCCGCAACGCGACTTGTAGCTACCATCCTTGTACATGTAGCCGTACTGGTCGTAGTAGCCACCGAACCGGTCGTAGTAGAAGCCGTCGCTGCCGACGTGACCACCATACTTGTCGACCGCGCCGTCCTTCGCGCCGCTGCGCGCCGCGATCGGGGCATCGTCCGTCGGTGAGCCGCTCGGGGCGCCAGCCGTGGTGGGCGGCGCCGCTCGTACCTCCACGCGATCGTTGAGGGCTCTTCCGGCGGCGGTGGCGTTATCGGCGATCGGCTTCATGCTGCCGAAGCCGACCACGACCAGGCGTTCACCCTCCACACCCAGCTGTATCAAGCGGCTCCTGATCTCGAGCGCGCGGGCGCGGCTGAGAGCGAGGCTGCCCTCCGGTGCGCTCCGGCTGTTCGTGTGACCCTCGATGCGCAGCCTGGTGAGCTCGCGGTGCTGGAGGAGAAAGAGGCTCAACGCTCGAAGCGACGCCTGGCCGCTGGCGCCGTCCTTCAAGCTGGAAGAACCTGCCACGAACTGAAAGCGCCAGGAGAACGCAGTCGGGTCCGTCGCGGGTTGCCCCTCGGGGCTGTCGTCGGGCGCCTGGCCGCGCGCCGTGTGGCCGAGCGCGAGAAGCAAGCCAACCATGCACAGCCCGCTCGCCAGCATGTTGCGGCGTCTGAACGCGAACCCCCGAGACCTCATCGTCATCCCCTCTGCTTTCCATCGTACACCGGCGCGCCCGAGCGGGGAGGATTGCGCGCCGATGGCCACGGTCGGCGACCAGTGGCTGCGCAGCTGGTAGCCTCTTGGTCCGATGGCCGCGATCGTTCCCGACAAGAAAAAGATCAGAAGCTTCGCGAACGAGGGGGCCTTCGAGGCGTGGCTGGCGGCGCACCACGACCGCGAGACCGAGATCTGGTTGAAGGTACACAAGAAGGGGTCCGGTGCGGCGACGGTCAGCAGCGCGCAGGCGCTCGACGTGGTCCTGTGCTGGGGATGGATTGACGGCATCCGCAAATCGTTCGACGAGAAGTCGTTCCTGCAGCGTTATTCGCCGCGCAAATCCCGAAGCATCTGGAGTCAGCTCAATCGCGACAACGTTGCCCGGTTGACCGCGGCCGGCCGCATGACCCCGCATGGGCAGCGGCAGGTGGACGCGGCCAAGGCGGATGGTCGCTGGGACGCCGCCTATGCGCCGATGCGCAGCGCGACGACAGAGACCATTCCCGCCGATCTGCGCGCCGCGATCGAGGCGCGCCCACAGGCGGCCAAGACCTTTCGAACCCTGGGCCGCCAGAACCTGTTCTCGCTCACGTTTCGCACGAACAACATGAAGACCGCGGCGGGCCGCACCCGGAAGATCGCGACGCTGGTGGCGATGCTCGAGCGTGGTGAAACCATCGTGCCGGAGAAGGTGTCGCGATGAACGAAAGCACGAATCGCCGAATGAATTCTCCATTGCCAGCCGATTTCGTCCGCCCAAGATCGCATTGACAGCGTTTTGAACGCGATGTTAGTGAACGAAGCCGTTGACGAGGGGCGGGAGCGAGTGACGGGCGTGGTGTGTGGGCGCGGCTTGCCTGGCGTTGACGACGAGGGGATCGTCGATCCTGCCGCCGGCGCCTGATTCCCGCAGCAGGCCTTGCAGCTCGCCCAACTGGCCAATCCGCCGCTGCTCTGACGCATACCGCCTCGCCGCCCCCTCACTCCTCACCGTCGTCGTGGGGACAGCGGGAGGCGGCGAACGCCGGCGTGCTGGTGGGCGCGGGCTCTCCCGAGATCGTCGGTGGCGCCGCGGGGGCGAGTCCCGCCTGCAGCACGCGGAGCGCGTCGGCCGGATCGTCGACGAAGGTGAACAGCTTCAGATCCTCCGGGCTCACCATGCCGTGGCGGACCAGCGCGTCGAAGTCGACGATCTCGCGCCAGTAGTCCGACCCGTACAGCAGCATGACGAGCTTGCGATCCAGCTTGGCCGTCTGCTGGAGCGTGAGGATCTCGAACATCTCGTCCAGCGTGCCGAATCCTCCGGGGAACGCCACCAGCGCGGAGGCCGTGTGCGCGAACCAGAGCTTGCGCATGAAGAAGTAGTGAAACTCGAAGGAGAGACCGGGCGTGATGTACGGGTTGGGCCGCTGCTCGTGGGGCAGGCCGATGTTGAGCCCGATGGTCCGGCCCCCGGCCTCGCTCGCGCCGCGGTTGGCGGCCTCCATGATCCCGGGACCGCCGCCCGAGCAGACGAGCCGATGATTCGCCGGCCCCTCGAGCGTCATCGACCAGGCCGTGACGGCGCGGGCGAGCTCGCGCGCTTCCGTGTAGTAGCGCCCGAGGGGGCCGTCGGGAAGGATGCGGGCGGACCCGAAGAAGACGATGGTGTCCCGGACCTCCTGGTCGCGAAGCGCCCGCAGCGGCGCCAGGTACTCGGCCAGGATGCGCAGCGGTCGCGCGTCGTCGCTGTCGAGGAAGTCCTGGTCGCGATAGGCGATCACGGGAGCGGCGGCGGCGTCCTTGGTGCTCATGACCTCAACCCTGCCGCGAGAAGTCGATGAACCCGCGCTCGACGTCGGTCCGCTCGAGCTTGACCGTCACCCGATCGCCGACATCGAGCCCCTCGAACCCTCGCACCAACCGCCCCTCGACGGGCGGGCGCGGCAGCCGGACCCAGGTCCCCTTCGCGGAGGCGCCGGTCACGAGCGCCGCGAACGTCTCGCCGATCCGGTCGCGCAACAGCAGCGCGGCGGCCGACTTCCGCACCTGCCGCTCCACCTTGGCCGCGGCGTCCTCGGCCTCGGTGCAGTGCCGCGCCAGCGCGACGAGATCGTTGATCGGGTAAGGCGGCGGCTGGTCCGCGAGCGCCGCCTTGATCAGCCGCTGCGTGAGCAGGTCGGGAAATCGGCGGTTCGGTGCGGTCGAGTGCGTGTAGTCCCGCACCGCCAGGCCGAAGTGCTCGGTCGCGCGCTCGCCCGGCGTCACCAGGGCGTACTCGCCGCGGCCGAGCAGCTTCACCACGGCAAGGGACAGATCAGGAAAGTGCTCCGGATCGGTCCGGCGGCGCTCGGCAAGGAAAGCCTCCAGCGCCCGCGCGTCGGGCTCACCGGGCAGCTGCGTCCCGTGGGTCGCCGCCAGGTCGACGATCCGCTCCCAGCGCTCGGGCGAGCGCAGCACCCGGCGCATCGACGGAACCCCCTTCTTTTCCAGGAAGCGCGCGGTCGAGACGTTCGCGGCCACCATGAAGTCCTCGATCAGCTGCTTGGCGCGGTTGGGCTGCTCCAGCCGCAGATCCGAGACGGCGTCTCCTTGAAACACGGCGCGCGGCTCGAGCGTCTCCAGCTCCAGCGCGCCCTGCTGGTGGCGCCGCTTCCGGAGCGTCTGGGCGACCCGATCCTGGAGCCGCAGGTTCTCGGCAAGCCCCGCGACGGCAGCCAGCTGGGCGGGCGCATCCGACGTTCCCTCGAGCCAGGCGGCCACCGCGTTGTAGGCGAGCTTGGCCCGGTTCACGACCACGGCGCGGGCCAGCTTCGCCTCCGTCACCTGTCCGTCGCCGTCGACGCTCATCTCGACGACCAGGGCGAGACGCGCCTCTCCTTCGTTGAGCGACGTGAGGTCGGTGGAGAGGAGCTCGGGCAACATGGGGAAGATCCGCGCGTCGGTGTAGACCGACGTCGTGTTGGTCCGGGCGTGGTGATCGAGCGCCGTCCCCTGCTTCACCTTCGCGTCGACGTCCGCGATCGCGATCAGGATCCTGGTCGCCTCCGGGGAGAGCGCCTGGGCCACCGTGAGCTGATCGAGATCCCGCGAGTCGTCGTTGTCGATCGACGCCCAGGGGAGCCCACGCAGGTCGCGGAGCGCGGGATCGGCGGGGCCGATGCCAGGGTCGAGTGCCCGCGCCTCCGCCAGCTCGGCGGCCGAGAACTCGGGCACCAGGCCGCGATCGAGCATCGCGCGGTGGGCGATGCGCTGCAGGTCGCTTCGCATGGAGGTCATGTTCGGGCGACCTTACCGCAGGAAGCGCCGACGCCCGTGGCTCAGAAGGTGGGCTTGTTCTGCTTGGCCCTGTCCAGCGCCTCCCGCTCTCTCTGCGCCGTGGCCTCGGCCGCCTTGGCCACGATGATGTCGTTCGCCCTCAAGACGGCGTCGATGTCGAGCACGGTGAGGCTGAAGCTACCCGCGATGTCCTGCGAGCCCCTGCGTTGAATGGCGGCCGTCGCGCACGAGCCCCACCCGTACGGCCGCACCAGCTTGTTCCAGGTGCCACCGTCGACCTCCGACGGGCCACGACCGAAAAATCCACCCCAGAAACAGGTCTCTCGACGGTGTCCACGCCCACGTCGAGGTCGATTGAGCCGTGGAGAACACCGTGCTTCCGACGTTCTGGCTGATACCATCGTTGATCGTGCCGCTGACGATGCCCTGCTTGTAGGACGATTTCTGTCCGAACTTCGAACGGCGGCATTTACGTGCTCAACGGATGGCCTGTCCCACCCGCGCGATCCGGGCATCTCCGCACCGGGTGGATGCTGCCCCTCGACCGGCTGGTCCTGCCAGTCCGGGATGGCGCTCGTTGACGCGCGTGGCGTTCCGAGGCGAGAATTCCACGCATGCGTGGGTTCGCGGCTTCCCCCTCTCGAGTGGTTGTCGCCTACGGCGATCGTGGGCGCGGTGCTTCGCGAACGAGGTGAGGTCACCCTGCCCTTGACCCTCTGGACGATTCAGCCTGCGCACACGTGGGCCAGCTGGCAACGTGAGCGGACCATCGCCTCGGAATGGCGTCACACGCCGCTTCGACTTCGGCCTTCGTATGAATGGATGGCGCGACGGCTTGCGAAGCGGGTCCCGCCACCCTCGGCCTCGGCGGCTCCCGTCTGGGCGTGGTTCCAGTTCGGCGGCGCGGCGCGTGTTCGGCCAGACCTGCGCCGCAGAGCCCACCTCCCCCCAGGCACGCCGGGCGTCAGGATCGAATTGTCCGTTCAGGAGAACGAGGTGCTTCTCTCCGACTTCGAGCTGTGGCACTACGTGCTCAACGGATGGCCCATTCCGCCTCGAGGCACGATTCGTTCACCCCGTTGGTCGCGGATCTTCGATCTTCAGTTCCGTTACCGCGATGTCGCGCTTCCTTTTCACCAGAAGCGCATCCAGGCGGTCTTCTGGTCCGCTCCGCTGTCCGCCCTGCGCTCGGTCGCTCCCTTCGTCTCCCGGTAGCATCGCGGGCCATTTCACATCCGCGTCAGCGTGAATCGCGGCGTTTGTGATGCGCGGTCGTGGAATTTGCTTGGTGCTGGTGGCAGGCCCTACAACAACAGCATGGGCCCCGCCGGAGCTGCGCATCGCGCCCTACCGCCTCACCTCCGTCGGCGGCGGCCGGCAACGTCTACGTGGGGGCGGGCACAGGAACGCGGAGAACGTGTCGAACGCCGCCGCGCTCTATCGGTCGGCGGGAGATGGTCAATGGCAGCCTGTGACCAGCGCGGTCGTCGCGAAGCTGTTCGTCATCAACTGCGTCTGGGCGGCGAGCGCCACGAACGTCTACCTTTGAGGAGGGCTCATCAACCTGGATGGTGCGGTCCTGCTGGGAACGCCGAACTGATCGGCGCGGCTCGATCGACCGCCGACCTTCACGGCGTCACCTCGCGGCGCCGTCTCACAACACCACGGTGACCGCGATTCCCACGCCCGGGTAGCGGCGGTTGTACAGGTAATACCCGTCGTTGTTGTAGTCGACGTAGACGTCGTCCTCCTGGTACCAGCCGTCCGACCAGTACTCGGGCCAGGGGTCGACGAAGATGAATCCGTAGCCTCCGTACTGGAAGCGCGGGTAGCCCATGTAGATGGTGGGGCGACTGCGAATGCGGAAGGCGTGCTCGGCGCCGAAGTGTCCGTAGAAGCGCTCGCGCGGAATGTAGGCGCCGCCGTAGCCGCCCCGCTGTCCCCAGGTTCGGTGATCGGTCTCCCAGTGCTGGGCGCGATGCTCTTGCCAGGTGCGGTGCTCGCCCCAACCACCTTGCTGGCGCCATCCGGCCTGGCGCTGCCAGTTGTGGACCTCTTGCCGCGGACGCGGGGGCGGAGGCGTGTAGTGAACGTCGCGGCCGGCCATCGGAGCGCCCTGCATGGGGCGTTGCTGCGCCGGCTGAGCCCGTGGCGGCTGCCCGTGCCAGCCTTGCCCAGGCTGGGCGCCGGCCGGGCCAGCGCCGTGCATCGCAGGCGGCGCGCCCTGCGGTGGTTGCCCCGGATG
The DNA here is from genome assembly GCA_036500205.1 of Polyangia bacterium. Lineage (GTDB taxonomy): Bacteria > Myxococcota_A > Polyangia > Fen-1088 > Fen-1088 > DASYCK01. The sequence continues at coordinate 6,250 of DASYCK010000179.1, forward strand.
CGAGCGCGGTGGCTGCGACCATCCCCCGCCGGGCTGCGGTGGCCCCGGCTGCCGAGGCGGCTGACCTTGCCAGGGCTGCGCGGGCCGGCCGGGTTGCGGTTGGCGTGGCTGCATCTGCGCCGGTGGTCCCGGCTGATGCTGGGGTTGCTGGGGCTGCTGGTGTTGCTGCGGCGGGGACGGGGGATGCGAGAAGCCCTGAGGATGGGGCTGCGCAGAGACCGTCGTCGCCGCGCCGGTCATCAACAACAGCGGCAGGAGGCCGAGCGAAGAGGGCGCACGTTTCATCGCGGTATCATGCGACGGCAGACCGTCAATTCACAATTGATTGACGGCCTTCGGAAAGCCGCTGGGGCGGGCTCGCCCGATCGGCCACGGCGATCGCGACGTCTTCGTCGCCTATTGCCGCCCGGCGCCTGGCGCGGGGGCTCAGTACGGCTTGCCCGGGATATCGAGCCTGACCTGGAACAGGCCCTTGTTGTTCTGAAGGCCTGTTATGTAGAGGGTCTGGTGGTCCGCCCCGCCGAAGGCGACGTTGGTGACCGTGAGGTTCTCTGACCTGGGCACGGTGATGGTGCCGATCATGTCGCCATTGGGCGCGTAGACGGCCACGTTCGAGCTGCCGGCCTTCGCGACGTAGAGGTTTCCCGCGCAATCGATGACCATGCCGTCTCCGCCGCTGGAAGGCGGGAAATCCTGGCCTGCCCCGAGGCTGCCATCGGCCATGACGGGATACTTCCGGCCCGTGCTCGCGGCCACGTACAGCCAGTCCTCGTTCAGGGACAGGCTTATGCCATTGGGGTTGGTGAAGTTATCGCCGAGGGGCGTGACCGTACCCGAGGGATCTCGGCGATAGACGCGCGTCACGCCTTGAGGCAGTGGCGTGGGTGCCTGGAAGTTGGGATCGGTGAAGTAGATGTTGCCGTCGCGCTTGATCGTCAGATCGTTCGGCGTATTGAATCGCTTGCCCATGTACGCGCCGACGACCGTGCTGGGCGTGCCGGCGGGCAGCGCGAAGCGGGTGAGCGACCCGTCCTTGTGAACCGCCGCCACGATGTAGCCGTTCGCGTCCACGGCCATGCCGTTGCTGCCGGAGTCAGCGACGAAGATGCTGACGGTCCCGTCACCGGTGACCTTCAAGATCCGCGACTCGACCACGTTCGGGCTCTGGGTGTCATACGGCGTGTTGTTCATCTCGCTGACGTACAGCGCATCGCCGATCCAGACCGGTCCTTCGATGTTCCCGTAGGTCCCGTTGTTCATGTTGAAGGCGTCGCTCGGCGGAACGCCGGCGATGCGCGTCGGGACGGCGCCGGTGAGCGTCGGCTTGCCGGTCAAGCCGTTCGGGCAAGCCCAGGTCCCGGTCGATGCGCCACCCGTTCCAGCAGCACCCGCCGTGCCCCCGGCGCCGGAACTGCTCGCGCCCCCACCACCCGCGGAGCGTCCGCCGGCGCTGACGCCCGCTCCACCTCCCGGCGCGCCACCGCTGGCGCCCCCGGAGCTCGTTCCGCCGGTGCCTGCGAAGCCGCCACTCGCGGAGCCGCCAGTCGCCAAACCGCCGGAACCGGGCACCCCGCCGGTGCTGCTCGCCGCACCGCCGGTATTCGTCGTGCCGCCGGCGCCCCCGCGTGTGGCGGAGCCTCCGCCACACGCAGTCACCAGCAGTCCAAGTCCGAGCAAGGCCAGGGGGCGCGGCATGGTCCCTGTCAAGGCGGCAGAAGTGCGTCGACGATTCCGGTCAGCCAGGTGCCGGCGATCGAATCGAAGAGGTTCATGTTGACCGGATCCTCCCAGATCGCCCAACCGATGCCCGCCTTTTCGCATTCCTGTCGGACCATTGTCACCAGGCGGACGCGAGAGTCCAGGGGGCCACCGCTCTGTGGCCCCCACTCGCCTTTGTACATGGCTCGACCCTGCGCCTGTTGATAGGCCATGATGGGAGCCAGCTGCGCCGCGACGGTGGCGGGGCCCGACGGATTCGTGGCGGCGGGCTTGGTGTTGTAGTCCATGAACCACTGATTGGACCAGGACGCGTCCTTCGCCGCCTGCACCGGATCGACGGGCGTCGCCGGCGGGCCCGGGAAGACCACGCCCGTCGTCAGATACGGCGGACCCATCCAGGCCATCCCCTGGAAGGTGAACAGCTTCGGCTCGTAGAAGTGGATCGAGGCCATGATGTTCGCGTCGTTCGGGAGCGTCAGCACCGCCAGCTTCGTCGGGTCGGCCCAGTAGACGGAGTCGACGATCAGGAGACGGCGCGGGTTGGTGGCGCGGATCGCCTGGATCGCGGGCACCATCACGTCATTCCAGGTCGTGTCGAGCTGGCCGTTGGGCTCGTTGAACAGCTCGAAGGCGACGGTGTCCGGGCGAGCCTGATAACGGGCCGCGATCTGCTTCCAGAGCCCCACGAAGCGATCGCGTTCCCCGGTGACGTTGGTGGTCAGATCGTCGTAGGCGTGCAGGTCGACGACCACGGCGAGATTCGCGGCGGTCGCCTGGTCCAGGACCGTGTCGATGCGGCTGAAGAAGGTGCCGTCGATGGTGTAGGGCGCCGTGGTCGAGGCATGGCCGCTGAACCGGATCGGGATCCGGACGTGGTCGAACCCGCGCCGCGCGATGAACGGGAAATCCTCGGCGTGGATCACTCCTCCCCAGTCCCCTTCATTCGGAGCTTCCAGGCGATTGCCGAGGTTGATTCCCTTCTTGAAGTGACCGGCGGCGGCGGGGGCAACACCGGGGACGAACGGATCCGGGCCGCCTCCACTGATGCCCGAGCCTCCGCTTCCTGCGGCGGCGCCGCCGGAGCCGTGCGCGCCGGCGGAGCCTCCCGTGCCCGCTGGCGTCCCCCCTGGGCCCGTGCCGCCCGAGCCCGTGCCGCCGGAGCCGTGCGCGCCAGCGGCCCCTCCTGTGCCGACCGTCGCGCCCCCCGAGCCGGTGCCACCCGAGCCTCCCGAGCCGGTGGTTCCCCCGGTGCCGGTAGTCGCGACGGCACCGCCGCTCCCGTTTCCGCTGGTCCCGCCCGTCGCGGACGCCCCGCCGGTGCTGCCACCGGCCTCGACGGCGCCATCCATTCCCGGACCGGACCTGGCGGATGTCGACCCCGAACACCCCAGCGCGCTCAGGCTCGCGAAGAAGCCGGCAGATGCGAGAAGGGAGACCAGGGGGTGATGTGCATCGAGGCTCATTTATCGGTCCTCATTTGTAGAAGGCCACGTTCTCGAGCGTGAAGTCCGCGGCGCACGCGCCGCCGTCCGTCGAGCCCAGCGGGGCCGTGAGCTGCCACTGGACCGAGACGATCGTCGAGGGGGCGGCGGTCGCGATCGGCATACCGCCGCCGAACGACGTGAATGGCACGCGGATCGTCGGAAAGCCCGCCGCCAGCGCGCCCTGCGCACGCGCCACGGACCGCGTCGTTGCTCATGGCATCGTCGCCGCTGAAGTTGATGCCCGTCTGCACGTTGCCGCCGCCCAGGCGCCGCTTCCGCCAGGTGATTTCCCACCCCTTCCGCAACCGAGCACCATCAGGCCGAGCACGACCCCCGTCGAGTTGGCGATGAGAGAGCTGGAGGGACGAGGGCGGGGGCTGGACATGGATCCTCCGGTCTGTCAAAGGAAGGTACTCGGCGAGCTATAGCGTCCGAATCACAGCGCGTCTTCGCACTTTGTGACCGCTTCGAGTGAAGCGGCCCCACTTCGTCAAAAGCGGCGCGCCCGCTGACGCTGCCGGTCCGACAGCACTGACGCGGATGCGTCCGGTGCAAGTTTCTGTCATTCCGTCGACGACGCGATCAAGAGATCGCCGAGACCACGGGCTTCGCCAACACGTTCCACTTTTCACGCTGCTTCACGGCGGCGTTCTCGCCGCCCAGCGCATCGTGGTGAACGAACCCGCGTTGTCTCGGGTGCGGGACCGTCGCGGGCGCTCGAGCGAGCGAAGGTGACCAGTCGGGGGCCACGCGGCCATGCGTTCAGCGCTCGTTGCGGGAGGCGAATATCCGCTCGTACTCGCCTTTTCTTTCAGCCCAGCGGAGGGTCTCGGCGCGATGGGCGACGATCTCGACGGAGGTCTTGAACGTTGAGCTCGGGGAACTGCTCCTCCACCTGACGGGCGAAGCCATCGATGGCGCGGGGGCCTTCTACGTCGAGACGAACGCCACGCATGCCAGGGTGAGCGCCGGTGATCTCGTCGATAGACTTCTGACGGCGCCCAGTGACGATCACGCGATTGCCGCGCTGATGGAAAGCCTCGGCCAGCGCGCGCCCCTCAGCCGAGAACCGAGGGCTTCAGCACCTCTTCACACCACACCCGGAAACTGGTCGGAGTGGTGTTCCCGGTTGAGTCGAGCGCACGCGCCCCTGTACCATCGGGACGGATGACGATGTTCCGACATCTCATGGCCTCCGCCCTGGTCATCGCGCTGGCGTCGCGCTCGGCGCTGGCCTCGGCCCCGCCACGCACGGCGCGATTGAGCTACACCCGCGCTGTCGGCGCCGATGAGTGTCCGGAAGAGGACAGCGTGCGCGCGGGGATCGCGGCGCGCCTGGGGTACGAGCCCTTCGACGAAGCGGCGGCGGCGCTGGCTGCGGGTCAGCGGCGAAGCGGTATGGACCAGCCCGTCCCTGTCGGCGGCGCTCGGATTGGGCGCAGGCGCGCGCGCTTTCTGTGATGGATGGGGCCTCGTCGATCCAAGCTCTTCGTGCGGGGGCGATCGCTGGCCTCCCGACGGGCCGCCGTGCCCACCTCACGCACCCAAGGTGTCGACATGTCGATCCGTAAAAGATTCTTAGGAACGCTGGTCTTCGCCTTGGCTGGCGCCGTCAGCTGCACCAGCGCGACCATGGTCGGGCAATGGCCCGACGGAGGTAACCCTGGGGGACGCGGTGAGGTAGGGGGTGGCGCCGTGCCGACAGGCGGCGTCGGGGGGGGACCGCAGGGATCCGGAGGGCTGCCGGGCTCGGGCGGCGCCAGCGCGGGCGGCAGCGGAGAAAGTGGAACGGGCGGGTGCACCATCGCTGGCTCGGCGCTGCTGCCGGGCCACACGGATCATTCCGGAACGACCGTCACCGTGGTGGGCACCGCGATCATGGGCACCACCGACGCGGCCGGCTCCTACGCCCTCTCCCACGTTCCTTCCGGCACGTATCAGGTTCAGTTTCGCAACGGCGCCTACGAGGAGCTGCTGCCCCAGGTCCTTTGCAGCGCGGGGCCCGCGCTCTTCGTCGGCGACCAGCAGCAACTGTTCACCATTCCCACGGTCAACCTCATCCGCGCCCATCGGTTCTTCACCGCCGACCTCGATTTCTTGCCGCCCTTGTTCCCACGATCGACCAGCGGCGGCATCGGCTTCATGTACTGGGGCGAGCTCGCCCAGGGCCCGGGCGGCTCGCTGGCCGCGGTGAACGGCGTCACTGGCGCCACCACCACGCTCTTCGATCAGGCGTTGAGCCTCCCCTACCTGTCCTTGAGCCAGGATCAGTCTCGCGTCGTCCTGTACAACACGGGCGCCGATGCGCTGCACGCCGCGGTCCTTTCGGTGCCGGTGACGGGGGGAGCCTTCGCGACGCTCGGGACGTCGTCCGACTCCTTCTATCCCGACTTCCCGCCGTTCACGTTCTCCCCTGATGGCAAGCTGATGCTGTTCAGCGAGGACGGGTTGAACCTGTGGGTCGCGCCCGTCGCCGGTGGAACCAAGGTTCCCCTCGCGTCGGCTCCAGGAGGCACCTGGAATCACGATTGCTGGTTCACGCCGCTCGGCGGCGCGGTGTTTTGCCGGGGGACGACCGTCTCTCTGGCCCCCATCAACGGTGGCGGCGCGACCGTCATCACCACCACGGGCGCTTCCCAGGAGAGCGCGGATCTGTCCGCCGACGGGATGACGGTGGCCTTTGCCGCCACGACCGGCGGCGCGACCTCGCTGTTCCTCGCTCCAGCGACGGGCGGCGCCGCCACCCGGTTGACCGCGGCGCTTCCCGGTCCGGTTGCCTTCGCGCCCGACGGAAGGATCGTCTACCTGTCCACGCAGAGCACGCTGGAGTGGATCGACGCGAACGGAGCGACCCACGGCACCATCATGCCCGCGGTCAGCGCCGCCAGGGTGTCCTTCGGCGGAACGAACCGCGTGGTCGCCGACGTCGGCTCCAATCTGATGGTGGGCACGTTCTCGGGCGATCCTCCCCTGACGGTCGGGCCATCTGCCTGGTCGCGATTCTTGACGCCAGACCGCAACAGGTTGGTCGCGTGGGATTCGAACCTCGGCGGGATGGTCACCGTGTCTCTCTCGACGGGGGATGTGACCACGCTCGGCATGATGACCGCCGGTGCCACGTTCTCGCCGGACGGCTCGTGGGTCGCGTTCATCGAAGGCACGGACATTCGCCTGGCGCGCACCGACGGGAGCATGAACAGAGCGATTGGACAGGCCGGCGGCGTCTTCGAATGGACCACCCAGTTTTCGCCCGCTTCGCGGTCGCTGCTGTTCAATGACAACAGGGGCCTGTGGGTGATGCCGGTGGACGGAAACCCGGTCGGCGTGGCGTTGCAAGGCGACATAGAAACCTGGGCCGGCGAAACGAGCTTCACGTTCTTTCACTACGATACCAACGCGGTCACTCACTTCGCGTCAGGGCCGTATCTGGGCTCGGTTCCTTGACGCGCGGAACCCTCGTGCATCTGGCTCGTCTCGACGGTTCACGCCGCGCCAGCCGTCGACGATCTGGCGTAGCATCTCGCCAACCACGATGCCGCGAACGCGAGCCTACCTGTCGTTGACCGTCCCGCTCTTCCTCTTCGGATGCGGCGCATCTCACGGCGACGTCGCCGCCGTCGGCTTCGGCGGCTCGACCGGCGCGTCGGGCGCGTGCGGGGTCGCCGGTGGGGGTGGTGCGGGCGGTCTGGACGGTGGCTCCGCGGGAGCCGGGGGCGCGGCCGGCGGCGCGAACGGCGGCAGTGCGGGAGGCGTCGGCGGCGCGGCCGGTGGGAACGGTGGCGTCGCGGGACAGACGGTCCTCTTCCCCGCGTTCGCGCCCGATCTGCCCACGGTGCTGTCGGCGGGCGGTCCGGTCCTCGCCGATCCCCTCGTGATTCCCATCTTCTTCTCGAACGAGGACCCCGCGCGGATCGCGGCCGTGTCCGATTTTCTGTCGCGGCTCGAGGGTTCGGACTACTGGTCAGCCACCACGGCGGAGTATGGGGTGGGTCCGCTGGTCGCCCGGGCCGGCGTTCAGGTCGCGGACGCCGCGCCCCAGACGATCTCCGAGGGGGATCTGGCAGCGTGGCTGGTCGCCACGATCGAGGCGAACAGGGTGCCGCCGCCGGCCGCGGACAACGTGTACCTCGTCTATCTTCCCAGGACCGCGACCATCAGCAGCGTGTCCGGGGGCGTGACCTCCCAGAGCTGTCGCGACTTCGGCGGCTACCACGGCCAGTTGACGGCGGCGGGCCAGCCGATCGTCTACGCGGTCATCGCCGGCTGCGCGAGCTACGGCGCCCACCTGACCCCGGGCGAGACTGTTCACGACCTCGACTACACGACCGGGCTCACCACGCACGAGCTGGTCGAGGCGGCGACGGATCCGTTCGAGACGACGGATCCGGCTTTCAACGCCACCGATCCCGACCACGTCGCCTGGGCGCTGTACCTGTACGGGGGCGAGGTCGCCGACACGTGCGAGCTGCAACCGGGCGCCTTCTTTCTCGAGCCGACGCTCGGCTACACGGTGCAGCGCATGTGGTCCAACGTCGCGGCGGCCGCCGGACACGATCCCTGCTCGCCGCTGCTGGGACCGCTGTTCTTCAGCGCCACCGCTCGCCTGCCGGTGATCCCGGCGGGCGGATGGACCACGCAGGCGATCGCCCTCGGCGCCGGCGCGACGGCCGCGGTCGAGGTCGACCTGGCCAGCGACGCGCCGACCGGTCAGCCGTGGTCGGTGACCGCGATCGACAACGCCGCCGAGCGCGGCGCCGCTGCGCCCGCGCTCGCGCTGTCCCTCGACAGGACGACGGGCCAGAATGGCGACAAGCTGACGCTGACCATCCAGGTGCTGGCGCCAGATCCGTCCGGCTTCGAAGGCTTCATCCTCGAATCGTCGCTGGCCGGCCGAAAATTCCGCACGGCCGGCCTGGTGTTCCAGCCGTGACCCCGCGATCTTGACACGCAAGTAATTACTTGCATAGTATCCGCGGCATGAGCGACGCGGATCGGCTGTTCAAGGCGTTGGCCGACCCGGGGCGGCGGAAGCTCATGGACCGTCTACACGCCCACGACGGTCAAACGTTGAGCGAGCTCTGTCAGCACCTGGACATGAGCCGGCAGGGTGTGACCCAGCATCTCGCCCTGCTGGAAGGGGCGAACCTCGTGGCGGTGAAGTGGCGTGGACGCGAGAAGCTGCACTTCCTCAATCCGGTGCCGCTGCAAGAAATCTACGAACGCTGGATTCGCAAGTTCGAGCGGCCGCGCCTCGAGGCCCTGCGACACTTGAAACGCCGTCTCGAAGAAGCCGGCGAGGACTAGACCCACACCCGTCAAACAGGAGGACACCATGAGCGCCGCGAACCGAAGCCGCTTCGTCTACGTCACCTTCATCCGCACGACGCCCGCGAGGCTGTGGGAGGCGCTGACCGAGCCCCAGTTCATCCGACAGTACTGGTTCGACACGACCGTCACGTCCGAGTGGAAGAAGGGTTCGGCCTGGAAGATGGTGCACGCGGACGGAACCCTCACCGACTCGGGTGAGATCCTGGAGATCGACCCGCCGCGCCGGATGATCATCCGTTGGCTGAATGAGTGGAAGCCCGAGCTCAAGGCCGAAGGCTGGAGCCGTTGCACCATCGAGCTGGAGCCCGTCGACAGGGCGGTGAAGCTCACCATCACCCACGAGATCGACCGCCCGGATTCCCAGCTCATCACGGCCGTGTCCGGCGGTTGGCCGCGCATCCTCTCGAACTTGAAGTCGTTGCTCGAAACGGGAGAGGTCGCCATCACCTCCCATCCCGCCCATTGAGGTGCTGGGACGGGGCACGGCGCGGCCACGAACCGGGAGCGCTCGCGCTCGACATAAGAGTTACTATCTCCCCCCTGACGCGGCGAGAAGACGAGGCTCGTCCTCATGGCGCGCGTGCCACGCTGGCACGCGCGGGCGCTCCGAGCGGCGCCAATCGTCCCACGCGGCGTCCTGAAACTCCCACCATGGCCACAATCCCCCCTCCCCCAGCGCGTCCAGCTCGACCGACGCCTTCGCCGCCCCTCATCCCGTCGCTGTTGCCGCGCGGCGCGCCGTCCTCGGGTCCGCGAATCGAGCGGCTGTTGCCCATGGTGCGTACCTTGCGGACGTACCGGTTGGCCTATCTTCGCCCCGACTTCGTGGCCGGTCTCACCACGGCGCTGTTCACGATTCCCCAGAGCCTCGCTTACGCGCTGATCGCCGGATTCCCCCCGGCGGCAGGCCTGTCCACGGCGGTCGCGGCCTCGATCCTCGGCGCGGCGTTCGGCAGCTCCGAATTCGTCATCGACGGCCCGACGAATGCCATCTCGGTCATGGTGGCGGCCAACGCGGCCCTGTTCGCCGCGCACGGCGATCCCGTCCAGTCCATCATCTTGCTGACCTTGATGGTGGGCGCCATCCAGCTGCTCGCCGGCCTCCTGCGCGCGGGCTCGCTGGCGCGCTTCGTGAGCGAACCGGTCCTCACCGGCTTCACGGCCGGCGCCGGTCTGTACATCGTCATCAACCAGTTGCCGTCGTTCCTGGGCATCGGGAAGGCCACGATTCCCACGGCCGTCTGGGGGCTCACCCTGCCCAGGGCCGCTATCTTCGATCTGTTGCGGCTGTCATTCGTGCTGCCCGCGACGGCCCCCACCGCGCTGGGGGTCGGCGCCCTCACGTTCCTGACCATCCGCGCGACCCAGCTGCTCGACAAGCGCCTCGGGCAGCGCCTGCCCGCGACCTTCATCGCGGTGATGCTCGCCACCGGCGTCGTGGCTTTCTTGGGGCTGGATGTGGGGACCGGGGCTCACCGCGTGCGGGTGGTGCGCGACATCGAGCCGCTGACCCGCGCCCTTCCGCACCTTCGTCTGCCCAGGATCGATCTGGGGGCCATGCGAAACCTGGTCGTGGCGGCGGTCTCGATCGCGGCCATGGGAGCGGTGGAGTCGATCGCCATCAGCAAGGTGCTCGCGGCGCGCGCCCGGCATCCGTTCGAGGCGAACCGGCAGCTCTTTGGCGAGGGCATGGCGAACCTCGGGGCGGCGCTGGTGGGCGGCTTCGCCTCGGCGGGCTCGTTCAGCCGGACCGCCGTCAACCACGAAGCGGGCGCGGTGACGCGGATCTCCGCGGCGCTGTCGGGGATCCTGGCGCTGCTGATCGTCGTCGCGCTGGCACCCGTGGCGAACATGATCCCGATCGCGGCGCTAGCCGGGACGCTGGTCCACGTGGGGCTGAAGCTGGTCGACGTCGGTCGCCTGCGCGCCATGTTCAGCACGACGCCGGGGGATCGCGCGGTCCTGGTGGTCACCTTCCTGGGCGTGCTGCTGGTCGAGCACCTCGAGACGGCGCTCATCATCGGAATCTGGCTGTCGCTTTACTTCGCGCTGCGCCGCGCGGAGGGCTTCAAGATGCGAAGGATGACCTTCGACGCCGAAGGGGCCCTGCGCGAGGTGCCGGACGGGATCCCTGAAGACTCCAGCGAGATCACGGTGCTGAATCTCCAGGGTGAGCTGTTCTTCGCGGCGGCGGATGAAGTGCAGGCCGGCTTGCTGAAGCTCTTCACCGGCACGCGGACGCGCTTCATCGTGCTGCGCTTGCAGGAGGCGTACAACATGGATGCCACCGCCGCGATCGCGCTGAGCAACGTCGCGGTCGAGGCCAGGAGCCGCGGCGGCCGCTTGCTGTTGTGCGGTGTCCGCCCTGGAATGCTGGGCACGCTGGAGAGATCGCGCGTCATCGACATCATCGGGCGCGACGCGATCTTTCCGCATGAACGCGAGATGCTCGCCTCGACGCGCCGGGCGACCGAATTCGCCAGCGGCCTGGCCGCGCGGGAACGCGCGTGAATCGGGCCGACCTCATCTCGCGGTGAGGGTCGCGCTCGGCCTCACCAGCGCATGCCCAGCCCCACGCGGCCCACCAGCGTGACGGCGGCGGTCCAGCGCGACGTCGTCGTTCCGGTCTGTTGCTCCTTGAAGCCGTGCACGCCCGTCGCCAGGGCCACGTCCAGCACGAACCCGCGGCGCAGCGGCATCTCGACGCCCGCTCCGGCCGTCAGCGTCGCCGCGAGCGAGAGCCGGGACGGGGCGATCCCCGTCGTCGTGAACGTCTCTGTGAGCAGGGATGGTCCGAGGCCGAGGCCGACGTGGATGCTCACGAGCGGAAAATCCCAGACATGCGCGCCTTCGACCTGCAGGTTGAAGTCGTCGGCGGTGGACGACAGCGTCTGGTTGGCGAATCCTCCGCGACAGGCCGAAGCGCGCGCCGAGAGCGACAGGCCGCTCGTCACCATTTCGTAGGCGGCGAACACGCCCTGGCAGAGATCGGATTCGCGCCACAGGCCCGAGCGCAGCAGATACCCGGCGTGGACGCCGCTGATCCGCTCGCGCACCCCGCCCCCCTTGCGCACGAGGCGCGCGTAGGCGACCCGCTCCAGCTCGGGCTCGCGCACCACCACCTCGTTGCTGGCTTGCAAGGTGACGCGCCCCTCGAGCAGATCGTCGCTGCCCCGCCCGCGCAGAAAATATCTTCCTGGCGCCAGCATCAGTCTGTGGCTGGCCGCGCCAGCGGCCGTCTCCGCGACGACCGGCCCCTCGGGACCCTCCTGCAACACCAGGAAGCTGCGTGACGACGGCAAGGTCAGACTGCCCATGGGGTGACCCGCCGGACCACTGGTCAGCATCGTGAGCACGATGTCCTCGTGCCCGCGCAGATCGTACGAGAACGTCGGGTGCTGGGTGCCGCCCAGACTGCGGCTCGACGCACGCAGCGTGCCTTCGTAAGCGAAGGCGTAGGCCTCGCTCAGGGTGACCCGGCGATCCCCGTCGCTGTCGGCGGCGCCCAGCAGGCCCGACACGAGGTAGTGCGTGAAGAAGGAGCCGCGCAGGGCGTCCGACTCCTGAGCGTCCTCGTTCGCCGCGCTCGACGTCAAGAACACGGCGCCCTCGCTCGGCTCGGCCAGGCGCACGGGCAGCTCGAAAGGCGGTGCGGGCGTGCCACCCTTGACGCGTGTGATCGACCCCGACCGGCAGGCGTCGACGATGAGGATGCGCATTCGCGCCGATGAACCGCGCACCAGGGCCTCGAGCTCGTCGACGGCGAACCGCGTGGCACCGAGGTGGAGGCCCCCCGCGTCGGCATGGCCCGAGTAGTAGACGACGAGCATGCCGTCGCGTCCCCCGTCGAGCCGCAGGCGCTCGTTGGCGCGGATGATGGCGTGGCGCACGGCCTCCGTGTCCTCGCTGCGCAGCACGATGAGATCCTCGGGGCGGAAGCCGCCCAGATCGCGCAGGACGCGGCTCATCTTGGCCGCGTCCTCCTCGGCGTAGCGCAGGCGGGCCTCGTCGCCCTCGCCGGTGTTGTTGCCCACGAGGACGGCCACCCGCAGCGATGCCGGCTCTGCCCGCGCCGCGCCCGCGGCGAGCACGCCGGCCGAAAGCGCGACGAGCCAGAGGGCGACGCGGCCGCGGCTCACGGGGCCTTCGTTTCGTAGGCGAGGCTATCGACGTGGCACCCGGGGGGCCAGGCCGCGCCAGCTCCCAGCCGCTCGACGGCGTCGCGCAGGGGAGCGACGGCCACCGGCGCGTCGCAGAAGACGGCGAACAGCGTGCCCACGCCCAGCGTCGCGTCGAGCTGGACGCTGTACGGCAGCGCGACCCCGCGCCCCGCCGGCTGGCGCGCGGCGTGCGCCTCGCGCGGGAAGAACACGCTGGTGCGCCCGTCAGCGTCGCGCTCGAGCACGGCGAGAAAGCGTGACGACGACGTCGTCGTGACGAGCTGCAGGCGATCGCCAGGATGAACGATCTCGCCCCGCGCGCCCTCGCGCACGGCCCCCGCGTGAAGGACGGAGAACCCCAGGGTGTCGCCCCCTTTGGCGCGTTCGCCATCTGCGCTCTCCCGGGGGCGCGCGATGAGCACGACCATCGCCGCCACCGCGAGCACGGGCGCGAGTCCCCACCACCATCGCCGCCGGCGCGCCGGCACGAGGCGTTCGAACGGCGGGGCCTCGAGAGGAAAGGCGGCGCGGGCCGCCTGCAACCCCCGGTAGCGCGCGGCGCACGCGTCGCACGAGGCGAGGTGCGTGTCGATGGCCTCGCGGCCGGCGTGCGCGCCCGCCAGCTGCAGGTCGAGCGCCCGGTCGGACAGACAGCCCTCGGGAAGGCTCCGGCCCAGCTCCGTCGATGGCCTCGTCATCATGGCGTGCGCTCCTCTCTCTGACAGCGCTCCGCCGCGCGGGCGAGCAGGTCGCCCACGTGGCGCCGCGAGCAGCCGAGCTGCTCGGCGATCTCCTCGTGGGTCATCTCGTCGAGGTGGGAATAAACGATGACCTGCGCCAGCTCGGCGGGCAGGCGCGTGAGCAGCTGGCGCATCTGCGCGAGGCGCTCCCCACGCGCGTCGATCGCCTCGGGGGCGCGCCGTTCGGCCAGCAGGCGCCGGCGGTTCTTGCCGTCCCGGAGCCGGTTCAGGCAGCGATTCGTCGACGCGCTGTACAGAAACGTCGTGATGCTGCTGGTCCCGGAAAACTGTTGTGGCTCGTGAATCAGCGACACGAAGATCTCCTGCAGGACATCCTGGGCCTCGGCCTCGTCGTTCAAGATCTGCCGCGCACGGCGCAGGACCAGGTGACCGTGCGCCGTGTACAGCGCGGCGACCTCGTCGCGCGTACGCGGCGGACGGTGGAGGTCGATGCGCTTCAACCCTGTGGCGCGGGGGGGCACGGGGGAAGCGTCGAGGGGGCGGCAGGGGGGCCCGCGACGACCAGATCGAGGGGCGTGTCGAGGGGGATTTCGACGGTGGCGCTGGTCTCTCCCGCCGTCGTGCAATTGGCGCGGTCTTCGTCCGTGATCGTCTCGAACATCATCAGGAAGTCCAGGCAGGCTTGGTCGGGGCCCATCGAGCATCTCGTCTCGTTCACCAGCCCGAGGTGAAACCCTTTCGTGACGTGGTCGCCCAGGTACACCGTGCCGTCGGGCCCGCGCAGCCCCATGTCGCCATCGCTGTCGTAGTACACGAGAAAATACTGGTTGGCCTGGGGCAGCACCTGATTCTCATCCAGATTCACCCAGTTGATCGAGGCGTCCGTGATCGTGACGCCACGCTTGGCGATCACGAACTGGGCCGCCGTCGAGCGAGGGCCCAGCTGCGTCCACCCCGCCGGATTCGGCGATGGCTCGTAGGCGCCCTCGGGCGGGGGCTGGAAGATCTGGGCGCTGAAGCGCGCGGGCAGCTGGGCCGCCACCTCGATCCGCGCGAAGGTCGTGGAGTACGACGTCGTGCCGTCGACCCCCTTCGAAAAGTCCGGCCACGCGAGCACCAGATCGGCCTCGGGCAGCGGGCCCGGGACTTCACTCTCCAGCATCCCGGTGAGGACCAGCAGGGGCTCCCCTTGATAGTCCGGGGTGGCCTGCGCGCCGCAGGCAGCGGGAAGCAGGAGAGGCAGGACGAGGAGAAGACACTTGAGGTTTGTGTGGCGCATGAATGGTCTCCCCTGGGTCAGCCTCGCCGGCCGGCGATCTCTGCCCCCTTGGGAACCCCAGCCCGTGTTTCTGGCATGACTTTCCGCGGGATCGGCGAAAAAAGCGCGGGGCGGCGGATCACCCGGCCAGGACGGACTCGTAAGCTGCCCTGGTCTTGCCGTCGAAACAGACCACGACGATCTCCATGGGCAGGGGAGGCGAGCGCAGAAACGACACCAGCTCATGAACGGCGATCCGCGCCGCGCGCTCGACGGGGAAACGATAGGCGCCCGTGCTGATCGATGGAAAGGCGACGGTCCTCAGGTCGTGCGTCGCCGCCAGCCCCAGGCTCGAGCGATAGCAGCGCGCCAGGAGCTCGTCCTCATCATGCCCTCCGCCCTCCCAGACGGGCCCGACGGTATGAATGACGAAGCGGGCCGGCAGGAGGTATCCCCTCGTCAGCCGCGCTTCACCGGTGGGGCAGCGGCCGAGAGCGCGGCATTCCGCCAGCAATTCCGGTCCAGCGGCTCGATGAATCGCGCCGTCCACGCCGCCACCCCCGGAGAGCGTGGCGTTGGCCGCATTCACGATCGCGTCGACGGCGAGGGTCGTGATGTCCCCGGTCACCACCCGTATCCGGTCCGAATGTTCGTCAGCCATTTTCATCCTCGAGGTCGGAGCGAGCCCCAGCTTTCGCTGCCGCGCGAATGACCAAGACTACTCAGCCCGCGACTGGACGCAAACGACCATGTCTCACGCGACAGCCGCGAAATCCCGTACTGAATCCCGTACGAAATCCCGTACGGGATTCCGTAAATGAAAAAGATCGCAACGAATTACATTATCGCTTCAATTGCAGTTCTTCTCTTGCAATGTCGGCGATCGATCATTTACCATGCCGCTTCCGCGCGTCGCGATCGGGACGATCATCAGGCGCTACAGAGCAACGATCTAGCGACTGGTCGTCTCCGATACGTCCGCGTTCAACTCCAACAGGAAGGGTATTGCCATGGGTGTGTTCACAGTGTCGAGAACGTGGATGATGGCTGGCTTGTCGGTGATTCTGCTGGCCGGTTGTGGTGTGGATGAACAGAGCAACGAACAGCCGCAGGCGTCGGCGCTGACCGCTGGCGATGCCGCCACGCCAGCGGGGGACGCCCGCAGGATCAGGACGCCAGGCCCGCTGGCGGGTCCGGCACCGACGGCGAAGGTCGCGCCGGCGTCCGCGCTGGCGGCGACGCCCGCCGGGGGGACCTGGACGGCGCTGACGAACGCGCCTCCCTCGTTCCTCGACACGTGCGTCGTGCTGACCAACGGCGACGTCATGTGCCATCAGTACAGCAGCAATGCCTGGCATCGCCTGACGCCCGACGTCTTCGGCAGTTACCGAAACGGTATCTGGGATAGTCCGCCCATTGCGCCCATGCCAAATGGCAACGATCCGAGCTTTGGTTGTGTAAGTTGCGCCTATACACCCCTGTATTACGCGTCTGCGGTTCTGACGGATGGACGAGTCGTCGTCATTGGCGGCGAGTACAACGGTGGTCCGGCGGTCGACACCAACATCGGATTCATTTACGATCCCGCCAAGGACACCTGGTCCAGTCAGCTCTCCGATGTGTTCGGGGGCGGCAACGTCGGCGACGCGAGCGGAAAGGTCCTGCCCGACGGTACCTTCATCCTGGCGGCGATCCGCACCACCAACTTCGAGACCCTGAATCCGACCACCGGCGTCTTCACGGCCAAGAATCCCACGGGAAAGCTGGACATCAACAGCGAGGAGACCTGGAGCATGCTGTACGACGGCACCATGCTCACCGTGGACACGCGGATCGTGTCGAAGTTCGAACGCTACACGCCATCGACCAATTCCTGGGGGAACTCCGGCGCGACGCCGGTCAACATGGCCGACACGGGCGCGGGACTGGGGACCTCCAACGAGGTCGGTCCTTGCGCTCTTCGTCCGGACAACAAGCTCTTCTGCTTCTCCGGGAACTCTCTGGGGCAGAACGCGCTCTACAATCCCTCCACCAACACCTGGTCGCACACCGCGGCGATGGACTTCCCCGCCGCGCCGGGCGGGCACTTCGCCATGGCGGACGGTCCCGCGGCCGCGTTGCCGAACGGAAACATCCTGGTGATGGCAAGCCCGGTGACGAACGCCAACCCGTTCAGCGCCCCCAGCCACTTCTACGAGCTGGTCATGAGCACCAACACGCTGACGGCGGTGACGGATTCTCCCAACGCCGCTTCGTTCGCCTCCTACCAGGGCCGCATGGTGGTCCTGCCCACGGGCGAGGTCTTGCTGACGGCGTTCAACCAGGCTGCCACCCAGGACGTCATGCTGTACTCGAACGGGGGAGGCCCGTCGGCGGCATCTCGTCCCATCATCACCTCGGCTCCCACCACGGTCGCCGCGGGCGGGATCTACACCCTCTCGGGCAAGCAGCTGAACGGCTTCTCGGAAGGCGCGAGCTACGGAGACGATGCCCAGAGCGCCACGAACTACCCGCTGGTGCGGTTCACCAACCAGGCGACGGGCCACGTCTTCTACGCGAAGACGTACAACCACAGCCGGATGGGCGTCGAGTCCGTGGGGAGCGCGACCATCGTCAGCACCACGTTCCAGGCCCCGGCCGGACTGGAGAATGGCGCGACGACGCTGGAGGTGGTGGCGAACGGCATCGCCTCGCTTCCCCATACCGTCAGCACGTCGTTCACCTCGCTGGCGTTGATCAACGGTTGGGTCGGGAGCCCGTTCTCCACCGGAGTGCCGTCCTTCACCAGTCGTAACGGCATCATCCAGCTGCGCGGCGGGCTGTCGACCTCCGGGACGAACCAGCAACCCTTCGTACTGCCGGTGGGGGCGCGCCCCACGGTGCCCGTGTACGTGCCCGCGGATCTGTTCGTCGCCAACGCGGGGCGCCTGTTCATCGATACCCTGGGGAACGTCACGGTCATGGACGAGGGGGCGGCCTTCACGAACGCACCGCTGTTCACCTCGCTCGAGAATGTCTCCTTCGCGCTCAACGCGACGGGCTTCACGGCGGTGACCTTGCAGAACGGCTGGACGAATGCTCCCTTCGGAACCCGCAACGTCGCGGTCAAGAACGATGGGGGGACGATCCGTTTCGAGGGCTCGATGGCGACGGCGGGCACGAACCCGGTGGCCTTCACGCTTCCGGTGGGATTCCGGCCCAGCACGAACACCTATGTCCCCATCGGTCTCTGCAACGCGAAGAAGGGGCGCCTCTACATCCAGAGCACCGGCGTGGCGACGATCAGCGAGGAGGGCGGTGGCTTTTCGAACGCCCAGTGCTTCACCTCGCTGGAGGGGGCATCGTTTGCTCTCTCGGCGTCCGGGTTCACGGCCGTGACATTGAACAATGGCTGGGCGAACGCCCCCTTCACCACCCGCAACGTGGCCATCAGGAATGACGACGGCATCGTTCGGTTGGAAGGGGCCGTCTCGAGCGGCACGGCCGCGCCGCTGTTCACGTTGCCGCCCGGTTTCCGACCGGCGCGGAACACCTACGTGAACGTCGATCTGTGCAACGCCGTCAAGGGACGCCTCATCATCGTTCCGAGCGGCGCGGTGTCGGTGCAAGAGCCGACGGGGGTCCTGACGGATGCCCAGTGCTTCACCTCGCTCGAGGGTGCCACGTTCGCCTTCGGTAACTAGCTGGATCGCGGAGGGGGCCGGCGCATTCGTGGCGGCCCCCTCGCCGCGTGGCTCTCGTCGTCTCCCCCAGATAGTCGAGGGTCGCCGTCGAGACGAGCTGGGCCGGGCTGGCGGGTTATCGCGTCCCGTAGTCGGTGAAGACGTAGTCTCGCGTCTTCACCTTCGTGTGGCAGGCGAAGCCGCACTTGTCCACGTCGTGCTGGGTCCCGGGGATCGTCGTGTCCGGAAAGAACTCGTTCTTCTTCGGGTTCCAGTGGACCTTCGCCATCTTCGCGCCGTCCGGAAACGGCTTGCCGTTGCCGGGAATGCCGGCGCGGTAGGCGTCAATCATCACGGGATTGGCGAGGATGGCGGCGACTGCCTTTTCGCTTCGACTGAGGGAGACGAGCTGCCAGCTCTCGTATCCCTTGAACTCGGAGAACGCGAGCCCCCCGGGCACCTTCAGGGCGTACTTGTCGGGGGTGGTTCCCGTGGCGGGACTGGCGGCCAGGGCAACGGTGACGGTCCCCACCGCGCAGCCGCCCAAAACGCCCAGATACCTCACCGCTGCGTGCATGACAGCCTCCTTTGATCTTCGAATCGTGGTGACAATCCGTGCGAATACGCCGGGCCGACAGGGCTCGTCAAGGAGCGGCGCCCATCGGACCGCCGCCGCAGTGGCCCGCTCACGTCCGAGGATGCCGGCCGCCCTCCGCGCTCACATGCGGATTCTTACGCGGACAAGAATTCGTGCTGGACCAGGCCGCGCTCGAGGGCGAACAGGGCCGCGCCCGCCCGCGTGGTGACGCCGATCTTCGAATAGAGGTTCTGGATGTGGTTGTCCGCGGTCTTGGGGGCGATCTCGAGCTTGCGGGCCGCCTCCTTCGTCGTGTCGCCGGCGGCGATCAAGCGCAGCACCTCGATCTCGCGCGCGGTCAGCCCCGCCAGCCGCTCGCCGGTGGCTCGCCGCGCCGGCTGTCCTGCGCAGGCGAGGACCGCCTCGACCGCGTCGGGGCACAGCTTTCCTTCCCTGACGGCGGCGCGAAGCTTGGCGGCCGTGGCCGAATCACCCGAGGGAGGGCGATGGGGGCGGGCCTCGCGCGCGGTCTGGAACGCCTCGGCGGCGGCGAGGATGCGCGCCCCGGGGGAAAGATCGAGACCGCGTGAATTGCGGTAGTAGCCGGTGCCGTCGAGCCGCTCGTGGTGGCGTTGCACCAGCGCCGCGACGCGCTTGCCGTCACCGCCCAGGGCCGCCAGCGCGCGCTCGCCATGATAAGGGTGAAGCCGCGCGTTGTCGGTCTCCCGCTCGGTCAGGGCTCCCGCCCGCATCCAGGTGGCGACCGGCACCGTCAGCTCGCCGAGGTCGTGGGTGTAGGCCGCCCAGCGCACGTCGCGGATGTCGGCCGCGGGGAGCCCCAGATGCTCGCCAGCCGCGCTCGCCAGCGCGGCCACGGCCCGCGAATGCCCGAACGTGAACGGCATTCTCATGTCGATGAAGTCGGCGATGGCCAGATAAGCTTCCTCGCAGGCCTGCTCCTCCAGCATGGCGTGCGGGGTGGGCTCGAGCGCCAGGATGGTCTCCCGGTCGACCGGACCGTCGAGCCCTGCCATGAACCGCTCCGCGTGCGCGAGGAACAGCTCGACCAGCTCGGGCTCGTAGCCGCCCCCGGCGCGCTTGGCGATCAGGCTGGTCATGGTCTCGAACCCGTGGGCCTCGTGGAGAGCGACGGCCTCCTGGGCCAAGGTCACCAGCCGGACCGGAAGCTTGACCGCGTTCCCCGACAGCCCGCGCGGCAGCCCGCGGCCGTCCCATCGTTCGTAGAGCTGCCCCAGCGCTTCCCGGACCTCTTCGGGGAGACCGAGCCGCTCGGCCAGCCGCTGCGCCACCTCGCAGTGTCCGGACAGGACCGGGATGTTCACCTGCATGGCGCCGGCGAGACCGCGCTCGATCGCCTGGGCCAGCTCCGGAACCGGTAGATCCGCGAAGGTGCGCGTGAGGGCGCGGGTGATCGTCTCGGCGAGCTCCGCCCTGTTTCCGATGTCGATGCGCTGAAGGTCTCGGCGCAGCGCGATCTCGTCGCCGAACGCCGCCGCCAGCAGGTGGCTGTCGGCGTTGCATCCGATGTAGCGCAGCAGCGCCTGGTGGTAGACGGTCCGGCGCGTGCGGTCGTCGAGGCGCGCGCCGTCGGCCAGTCGCATCGCCACCACGCAGGAGCGCAGCGCGAAGTCTCTCGAGTGTCCCGTCGCCAGATCGGTCGCGTAAGCCAGCGCCATCAAGAAGTCGGCGCGTCGAACTGTCTGCGCGGTCATCGGCCGCTCCGCCTCCCCGATCAGGCGCCCTGGGAGACCACGGACGTGACACGCGGCGACGCGGAGGCGTCGATGCGCAGGGGCGCGCGTTCGCGATGGCGGGGATGCGCGGCGCTGGTGCGGGCGCGGTTCACGGCCGGGCCGACCCGCGTCCACAGGCGGTGCCCCACGTCCGTGACGATCTTCGGGGTCGGACCCGAGAAGGTCGCGGTGGCGATTCGCTGACCGGTCACGCCGCTGCGCAAACGAATGCGCGCGCTCTGGTGCGCGCCCTCGCCGACCACGTCGCCTTCCACATAGACGGCCACGTCGAGGGCACAGGACATCTCGCGGTACTGCGCGGCGCTGTCGACCGGTCGCAGCGACGCGGTGACGTTCAGACCCTTGCGCCGCAAGGTCCGCACCACGGCGGCGCGCACCGGCTGGTAGACGTCGTCCCCCTTGAAGATGAAGACGGCGACCTTGCCCTTGGCGCGGGCGCCGTCCTCCTGGGGAACATCCATCAGCCAGGATTGGTCGGGCGGGGAGGGGGGCGCGATGCGTGTCGGCTGCAGATACAGCGTTCCCCACGCGGCTTCGACGGGGGTGGTGGTTCCACCCAGCATGGTGAAGGCCACTGCCACCAGGGCGGCGCCCGAAATTTTCGCGCGCGGCGAGGGGCGCGAAACAACCCACCTGCGTCTGCATTCCGGCGACATCGGGACCGATTCTTACCCGAAAACTGCGAGGACACACACACTTTGTCCTACCTGCAATTCCAGGACCCAACCTCGGTCCCAGATCCTCGTTGGAATCATTCACTTTTGTCGTCCGTCGGTCCCTCCGTCGATGGCCCAGCGATCGAGCGGAGAGGACCGACCGGAGCAAAAGCGCTGCAACCAGCGCGCTTTCATGTTCGTCCGAAATCCCCTTGGCACCTTGTTTCCCTCTTCCCCGTCCCGGACCGCACGGTCCTGTTTTCCTGGGGTAGAGTGCGCGATCGTCCGGGGCCACCGTGAGTTACAGCGTCAAAGAAATTTTCTACACCTTGCAAGGGGAGGGGGCGAACAGCGGTCGTCCGGCTGTGTTCTGCCGCTTTGCCGGCTGCAACCTGTGGTCGGGGCGCGAGGTGGATCGCGAGAAGGCCGTGTGCCGGTTCTGCGACACCGACTTCGTCGGCATCGATGGACCGGGCGGCGGGCGCTTCGAGACGGCGAGAGAGCTGGCGGACGCGGTCTCCGCGACGTGGACTGGCGGCGCGTCGAACGGGAAGCTGGTCGTCTGCACGGGGGGCGAGCCGCTGCTTCAGCTCGACGCTCCGCTGGTGGAGGCCTTGCACGACGCTGGCTTCGAGATCGCGGTCGAGACGAACGGGACGCAGCCCGCGCCCGCGGCGCTCGACTGGATCTGCGTCAGCCCCAAGGCCGGCACCGAGCTGGTGCTGCGCGCCGGGCACGAATTGAAGCTGGTGTTTCCGCAAGCCGGGGCGACGCCCGAGATGTTCCAGCACCTCGCCTTCGCGCACTTCTACATCCAGCCGATGGACGGGCCGGCGCAGGCGCGGAATACCGCGCAGGCCATCGCGTACTGCTTGCAGCACCCGCAGTGGCGGTTGAGCGTGCAGACTCACAAGCTGCTGGGAATTCCCTAGTGCACTAGCTAGCCGAGCTTCACCGGGCGCACGAACAGCACCAGCACCGCCCAGGTCAGGTGGCAGATCATCGGCGCCAGCACGCTGCCCGTCGCCAGGCGCAGGCACGACCAGGCCAGCCCGCACGCGAAGGCCGCCGAGGCCAGCAGCGGCGAGCCGCACGGCAACGTCGCCAGGCCATACACGATCGCGCCCAGCAGGATCCCCCGGGTCTTGCTGGCGTGGCGCCACAGCGTCTCCTGGACGGCGCCGCGCCAGACCAGCTCTTCCCCCCCGATGATCAGCGGCAACAACAGCGCCGCCTGCGCGCGCGGCATCGTCGCGAAGGCGCCGTACAGGCTCATCTTGTCGCCGGTGACGCCGGGGAACAGATTCGCCACCACCGGATACAGCGTCCAGGCCGCCACCGCCATCAGCGCGCCGCAGAGGACGCTGGCGCCCACGATCTTCAGCGATGGCCGGAGCCGTTTCGTCAGACCGCGATCGACGACGAGCGCCAGCGCGCCCAGGGCAAGCGCCGTCGCGCCCATGCCGAGCCACAGGCCGACCCGCTGGGTGGCGACCGCGCCGATCGCCCAGGCGATGACGGCCCCGAGCGCGAAGCCGCGGGTGCGCCGCGCGGACAGCCCGTCGGCGGGCGTCACTGGAACCGCGCGGAGGCACGTCGGCGCACTTGCTCGAGGGCTCCCCACGCGCCGGGAATGGCAAGCTGGCGCTCCGCCGCCAGCGCCCGCTGCGCGGCTTCCATGAACGTCAGCCGTTTTCCGCGGCCGATGAGCGGCCACAGCCCTTCGTCCTCGGACAGCAGGTCGTGCGTCAGCCCCACCACGACCTGGCGCGCCACCGACCAGCGCGCCCGGGTGACGAAGCGGACCCAGAGCGACGACAGCCGCGGCGTCAGCAGGGGCAGCTCGACCTTCCACGGCGCGGCGAACCCCATGGCGCGCGCGGTCTGATCGAGGATCTGCGCACCCGACAGGACGTCCGGGCCGGGCAGATCGAAGTGCGCGCTGCCCGGCAGGTCCAGGTCCAGGGCCGCCACCAGGGCGGCCACGACGTCGTCGATGGCCACCGGTTGGGTGCGAGATCTCAGCCACGCGGGTAACACCATGATGGGAAGCCGGGCCGCCAAGTCTCGCACGATGAGCCAGCTCAAGCTGCCGTGACCCACGATCATGCTGGCGCGCAGCTCGACGGTGGACACGGGGCCCGCGCGCAGCGCCTGGCCAACCTCGCGCCGGCTCTGCAGATGCTCGGAAGCATCGGCGCGCGGCACCATGCCGCCCAGATAGACCACGCGGCGCAGGCCGACCGTCGCGGCCGTGCGCGCGAAGACGCGGGCCGCCTCGACCTCGCGCGGGTGAAAGTCGGCGCCGTCGCCCATGCCGTGCACGAGGAACAGCGCCGTCTGACAGCCGTCCAGCGCGGCGCGGATGGCGGCCTCGTCGCCCACATCGCCGCGCACCCACTCGTCGCGCTGATCAGCGAACGGCGGCAGGCCGCGGGTCAGGCAGCGGATTCGCCACCCGGCGGCCCGCAGGGCCGGGCGCACCGCACCGCCCACGAAGCCCGTCGCGCCCGTGACGAGGACCCGCTCTCCCGACGTCGGCATGGCAGACTCTTCCGGTCGTTACAGGTGCGCCTTGCCGTGCTGTTCCTGGTCGCCGGTTGTCGCCCGCGTGCCCGTCACGTAGGCCTTGGCCTGCTGAAACGCGTAGCGCACAGACTTGAGGCCGCCCTGATCCCAGAATTCACCCTCGCGGGGCTCGACGATGACCGCGCACAGCGCGGGATCGTCCTTCCCCTTCGGAAACCAGGTCTTGGCGAACTCGCTCCACACCCGGTCGATGACGGCGCGCTCCGTGGAGACGCGCGCCGTGCCCTGCAGCGACACGAACTTCAGCTTGCCCTGGAAGATGAGCTGGATGCGTGGGTCGGCCTCGAGCTCGGCGACCTTCGCGCTGTGAATGTCCGTCGCGAAGTACAACGTGCCATCGTCGTCGTGCGCGCCCACCGCCATGGGGCGCGCGTGGCCGAGACCGCCGCTCGCATCGTGCGTCACCATCATCGCCGTGTCGAAGTCCTTCAACAGCTCGCGCAGGTGCTGGGCCTCGTCGTGAGCCTTGCCGAATTGTCGTTTGGTCGTGTCGTCCATGGTGATTCTCCTCGCGTATCAGATAAGGACGGGACGGCCCGATGCAACCTTCCCCGCCGTCGATTTCCGTCGCTGTAAACGCCTCTCGAGTCGGAGAACGCGCCAGCCTCGCGATTGGTAACCGGTGCTCAGCCGAGGAGGCCGAGCCGGCGCGCTTGCGCCACGGCGGCCGTCCGACTGCCGACCCGCAATTTCCGGAAGATGTTGTAGACGTGCGCCTTCACGGTCGCCACGCTCACGTACAGGCTCAGGCCGATGTCCTTGTTCGCGAGGCCCGAGGCGAGCAAGGTCAGCACCTCCGCCTCCCGGGCGCTGAGCGATCCGGGAATGGCGGGGTTGTCGCCGTCGACACCGCCCAGGGCGTTCAACAGCTCCAGAGCATCCGCCCTCGGGGGCGTCATCGTCGCCCCCAGCGCCAGCTCGGCCGCCGCGTGGTGATCGCTCACGGCGAAGTACTGAGCCATGGCCCGGCGTCGATCCCGGCGCGCCAGGTGCCAGGCCGCGGCCGTCCGGTGCAGGGCCTCACTCCAGAGCGGATCGTCCCGGTGCATGGCGCGACGGATGGTCTCCGCCAGCAGAGGATGATGCGTGAACCACCCCGGCTCGTCCGACACGGGAAACAGGAGCTCGTCGGTCACCAACCCCTCGACGAGTGACGTGCTTCCCTGGCGTCCCAGCACGAAATCGCAGAGGTCGGCGCTCACCTCGCCCAGCAACGCGCTCGCGCGCAGCAGGGCTTGCGCGGCGGCGGACTGCGCGCCGAGCACATCGTCCAGCACGTATCGTTCCCACGCTTCGTGGGGGAACGCGCCGGACGGGCGCGCGGCGGTGGCGAGCGCGACGGCCCAGCCGGCCGTCAACCGGTGCAGGGCGGGCCCCAGGGTCTCCACGCGCGCGGCGGGATGATGAAGCCGCAGCAACTCCTGACATTCCTCGACGCTGAAGCGAAGGGCCTCGCGGCCCAGCGTCTCGGGGGCGAGGGCGCCACGGACCGCCAGCAGCGCCGCCGGCGGCCGGGTGCGAACCGCCAGCACCAGATGCTGATGAGCGCCTAGCTCCGCCAGCGCGGCCGTCACCGGTCGCTGCCACGTCTCGACGTCGACCCGGTGAAGCTCGTCGATGAGAAGGATGGCCGGCGACGAGCTCTCGCTCGCTTCCTTCACCCGAGCGGCGAAGCCCGGCGAAAGGATCTCCAGGTTTCGAACCGCGAGGCCTTCGCTTCGCCACTGCGCGGCGGCCTGTCGAAGAACGGTCGTCTTGCCGTATCCGGCGGGAGCGCGCAGGATGGTCAGCGGTCGTCGAACGGCGGACCGCAGGCGCTGCCAGACTTCACGGCGAACGACGTCAGGACGATCGGGGAGATCAACCGGCACGGAGATCTGTACGGTCGAGCTGGCAAAACGGTTGCCGGTCTCCTGCGCTTTCGCGAGGCCATCACGCCTGAGCGTGTCCGTGAAGCGAAACGCCGGCAAGCCGACGCCGCTTCGGGCCACGTCACGTCGACCTTCGATATGCGCTGGTGACAGACGAGGGCGTTCAGCGCCGCGCCTTCGCCTTGGTCTTCGCGATCCGCGCCTTGGCGGTCGCAGGTGCGCGGGGGGGCGTCAAGATGCGAGAGATCGCCCTGACGTCTCCCCGCAACGCGAGGACGGCGCGCAGGACGACGGAGTTGGCAACGTCGTCGCCCGGATCGTGCTCGGGCGGGGTGATCCCCACTGCCACCGTGCTGGTGCCAGCGCTCACGCCGCCGGTGCCGGTGCCGCCGGTGCCGGTGCCGCCGCTGCCGGTTCCTCCCGACCCGGTGCCGCCGCCCCCGCCCGTTCCGGGCGTGATGCCGACCGCCACCGTGCTGGTGCCAGGCGGATCGTCCCGCACCACCCCGCCGAAGTTTCTCAGGATCTCGATCAGGACGCCGGGCGACTTCTTCAGATCGATGACGCTGCCGTATCGCTTCTCGATCTCCTCGACGACGCGGCGATCTCGCACGGAATCGGCTTCGGATGCATTTTTCATGGTCGATACCTCTTTTGTCTTTGCCAACTGATGAGCGTGGTCTTCTTCCCTTGCAGCAGCGGAACGCTGGAATGGATCATGCGGTGGTTGCAGCGGCCGTCCGGGAACAGGTTGTCCCAGACCAGCAAGCGTCCGGCCTTCGCCTCGACCTCGACGTCGAGCGCGCGAAAGTGCGTCCCTCCGCCCTTGATGGGCGTCGTCAGATAGAGCAGGAACGTCAGGATCCGATCGCCGGCGTGGTGGCCGTCCCAGTAGCCGGCGTCGAGGTGATAGTAAAACGTTCCGCCGCGCGGATAGGTCGTCGCCTGCCAGCTCTCGAGCTCGGCGGGCGCGACGCCGAACATCGCTTGCAGCCGCCGCTCGGTGCGGCGAAGGATGGCGTGCATCGGTGCGCTGAACCAGCGCTCCTGGGCGGTCTCGCTGACCCGCAGCGGACTGAAGATGTCGCGGTAGACGCCGTCGCCGTGCTTCACGTAGACGAGGCTCGGGTTCCAGATGGCGATCTCCAGCTCGTCGAGGGCGCGCGCGCACTCGTCGGGCGTGAGAAATCCGTCGATCACCCGGATGGTCTCGCCGAGGTCGGTGATGGGGAGTCGGCGGGCGTTTCCTCCATGGCCCGAAATGACGCTGGTCGTTGCCAAGGTCTCTCCTTCGTCCGTGGGCTGCCCAGGCCCCCTCGTCCGACGAGGAGGCAACAACCCGCGGCTTTCTAACACGCGTGGTCCGACGAGAATACGCGGACGATATCGGCCTGGGTGAGCGAGCGGCGCTGTAGATTCTCGGCATGAGCCTCGTGAAATCCCTGCTTCACCTGAACCCGTGGGTCTATCTGGTGGTCGCCGGCTTCTGCGAGATGGGCTTCACCGGCTTCATGAAGCTGTCGAACGGCTTCAAGCACTGGGGCTACAACGTCTGCTTCGCCGTGTGCGCGCTGGCGAGCTTCGGGTTGCTGAACCTGTCGACCCGGCAGCTGTCGCTGGGGACGGCCTACGCCGTGTGGACGGGGCTGGGCGCCTTCGGCACGGCGGCGATCGGCATGCTGTTCTTCGGCGATCCCACGACGTTCTGGCGGGTGGCGTTTCTCACCATGTTGATCGGCTCCATCGTCGGCCTGAAGGCGGTGTCGTAGCCTTCCAATCAACCTCGGGTGGCCTTGCCTCCCGCCTCGCCAGTGATTCGATCGAGACCATGGGCTCACACGGCAAGATGAAATTCAAGGCGCTCTGTCAGCTCCCTCCGGAAGGCCCGGGCGCCGCGCCCCGCTTCCTGGCGGTTCTCGACGGCGAGGTGGTGCGGCTCGAGGCCTCGGACGGCAAGTGCACCCGGCTGACGGTTCACCGCGACGTCGAGGTGGTCGATTCCCGACCTGGGCCCGTGTCGCCGCTGGCGGGAGCGTCGAAGAGCCATCCGGTGCGCAAGGACAGCGATCCGTAGCGTCGGGCTGTCGCGGGGGGAGCGAACCCCGTAGAACGACGAGGTGCTTCCGCTGATCGTGACCGCGCTCCTCGTCGTCGTTCTCCTCGCCTGGCTTCGTGGCGCCTGGGTGCTGGCGCGGATCGGCGCGCTCCCGAACCTGGCGCGCATGCCCGCGACGCTCGAGGGGGAGGCGCCCTGGCCGCGACTGTCGGTGGTGGTGGCCTGTCGAAACGAACAGGCGGCGGTGCGCCAGGCGCTGTCCTCGCTGCTGGCGCAGGACTACCCGTCGTTCGAGCTGATCGTCGTCGACGATCGCTCGGAGGACGCGACCGGTGCGATCCTTCGCGAGCTGGCCGCCGTGCACCCGGCGTTGCGGGTGGCGCGGGTCGACGAGCTGCCGCCCGGCTGGCTGGGAAAGACGAACGCGCTTCAGCGCGGCGCCGCGCAGGCCACCGGAGACTGGATCCTGTTCACCGACGCCGACGTGCTGTTCGCGCCGGATGCTCTCAGGCGGGCGGTGGCGTGGGGCACCCGCGATGGGCTGGGGCACGCGGTGGCGGTGCCGCACTTCATCGCGCCCGGGCTTCTCGAGCGCGCCTTCGTGTCGATGTTCGGGCTGTTCTTCTTGATGGGGGCCCGCGTCGACGATCTGCGCAAGCCTGGCAGCGCCGCCCACGTCGGCTTCGGGGCGTTCAATCTGGTCCGTCGCGACGCCTACCGCGCGATCGGCGGCCACGAACGGCTGCGCTTCGAGGTGGTGGACGATCTGAAGCTGGGGCTGGTGTTGCGCCGGAGCGGCGTGCGTCAGGGGTGCGTCGATTCGGGCGGCCTGGTGCGGGTGCGCTGGCAGCGCGGCTTCGTCGCGTCGATGCGAGGGCTGCTGAAGAACTTCTTCGCCGGGCTGGACTATCGCTGGGGCCTGACCGTCGCAGCCACCTTGGGGGTTCCGCTGCTCACCGCGTTTCCGGCGCTCTGTCTGCTGGCGTCGCCCTGGCTGTTGCCGGGCACGGCGAGCCGCCTGATCGCAATCGCCGCCTTCGTGCTGCCGGCGCTGTTGCTCGGCCGGGTGGCGCGCCGGGTGGCGGGCGGACGCGGCCACGAGGGGCTGTTGCTGCCGCTGGCGGGGACGGCCCTGGCGCTCGTCACGTTCACGAGCGCGCTGCTCGCCACCGTGCGCGGCGGCGTGGTGTGGCGGGGCACCCGCTATGCGCTCGACGAGCTGCGGGACGCCAACGTGCGCGAGGCCGATTGGCCCCGCGACCGCGCCCCCGGGTGAAAAAGGGCGACAGCGCCGCCGTGGGCTGATAATTTGTTCAGCTCATGCTGGAGAGCACCTTTCAGCTCGTTCCCGGCCTCGGCCCCGTTCGCGAACGACGGATGTGGAGCGCCGGGGTCACCTGCTGGCGTGACGTCGAGGAAGCGACGCTGCCATCGCCCGTGCTCTCGCGGGGCAAGGTGACGCCGCTGCGCGCGGCCGTGGCCGACGCGGCGGCCGCGCTCGATCGGGGCGACGTCGATCGCCTGGCCGCAGCCCTGCCGATCGCGGAGCGCTGGCGATTGTTCGCGTCCTTCGGCGACGACGCCGCCTATCTCGACATCGAGACCAGCGACGACGTCTGGGGCCAGCAGTACATCTCGGCGATCGGCTTCCTCGATCGCGACGGGCCCCATCTGCTGCTGGCCGGGCGAGACTTGCAGCGGTTTCCGGCGCTGGCGCGCGACTGGCGGATGCTGGTGACCTTCAACGGCTCTTCGTTCGATGTGCCGATCCTGCGCCGCGCCTTTCCCGACTGGACGCCTCCCCCCTGTCACATCGACCTTCGCCACGTGCTGGCGCGCCTCGGTCATCACGGCGGCCTCAAGCGGATCGAGCGCGAGATCGCGGCGTTGAACCTGGCGCGTCCCGCGCACCTCCGCGAGATCACCGGCTGGGCTGCCTGCGAGCTGTTTCGCCGCGGGCGCGACGGCGACAAGCGGGCGTTGCGCCTGTTCGCCGAATACAACCTCTACGACGTCGTCAACCTGCGCACGCTGATGGCCTACGCGTACAACGCCCACGCCGCCGCGGAGATCGCGCGCGCGCCGGGGCTGGCTGCCCGTGTCTCGGTGCTGCCCGTTCCGGGACGGGGCGACGTTCTCTACGACGTATCGAAGATTCTGCTCGCGCTGTGAGCGGGTGACGCGTGGACGTCGGTAGGCAAGGCCTTACCAGACGATTCATCGTGACTAAATTGCGCAAGATGCGGAACTGGAAAACGGGTCTGGTGGCTCTGTTGCTTGCGGCGATGACGGGACCGATGGCCTCGGCCGCCGTGGTGGTCATCCACGCTGGACCACGCGACGCGCCGCCCGCGCCGGTCGAGGAACACTGGGCTCCCCGTCGCGGCTACATCTGGGTCGATGGTCATCATGACTGGCGCCATCATCATTACGTCTGGTCGCGCGGTCACTACGTGCACGAGCGCCGCGGCTACGAATGGGCGCCCGGACGCTGGGATCGCCACGAGGACCACTACGACTGGCACCGCGGCGAGTGGCACCCCCACCGCTGAGCGCGGCGCTACGCGACCACGGGTAGCTCTACCAGCTTGGGCGCCGTGGACACGTCGACATCGATGCGCCGGTAGCC
Organism: Polyangia bacterium; assembly: GCA_036500205.1. GTDB lineage: Bacteria > Myxococcota_A > Polyangia > Fen-1088 > Fen-1088 > DASYCK01. Next base: position 36,715 of record DASYCK010000179.1, read on the forward strand.
GATTCCCCTGAAGGGCGCCGCCGGATCGAAGGGTAGCGGTGCCTTCTTGGGGACGGACATCGGCGCGGGCAACGGAAAGATCAGCGAGCGCGCGGCGTGGTGTCCGATGTGCTCGGTCAGATGGTGATGCTCTCGATGAATGTGACCATAGAAGACGGTCACGTGCCGGTACGGCAGCAGCACGTCGACGACCTTCGCGCCGTCGCGGGTCATCCAGTCCCAGTCGGGCGCCAGGTCGAACAGCGGTCGGTGGGCCAGCACCACGATGGGGGCCTCGCGGCCCAGCTTCTTCAGATCGGCCGCCAGCCAATCGATCTGCTTTTCGCCGATGGCGCCCGCGGGATCCGACACGTTGTCGAGCGCCACGAAGTGCACCCCCTTGTGATCGAAGGTGTGGTGCAGGGGGCCGAAGTGCTCTCGATAGGCGGCTCCCCGGTCCTTCCCCGCGTCGTGTTCGCCAGGAAGCAGGTGCTGCGTCTCGACCTTCAGGCCGCCCGCCAGGACCTTGAACTCGGCCATGCGCTTGCGGCGGACGGCGCCATCGTCGGTGGTGTGGGTCAGATCGCCCGTGAACACGATGAAGTCGGGCCGGGCAGCGGTGGCGTTGATGGTCTCGATCGCCTTCTTCAAGGGAACGTCGGCCATCGGATTGGACACGCCGGAGTAGCCCCAGTGCGTGTCCGAGAGCTGCAGGAACATGAAGTCGGCGTCGACGTCGGACTTCTTCCTTTTCGTCTCGGCGCGCGCCAGGCCCGAGGAGAACACCACGCCCCCGACGCCCATCAGCTTCAACAGGTCGCGGCGGCTGCTTCCGGAGCTCGTCCGTTGTCTCATGCCCGTGAAACGCGGGCGACCGTCGATTCGTTCCGTCAGTTGTCGTTTATTTTCGACGCCAGGATCTCGAGGTCGTGGCTGTTCACGTCGGAGACCAGCGCGTAGCCGAGATCGCCGTCGCGCCACAGCAGCGTGTTGAAGCCTCGCGACGTCCGCTCGTCGACGAACAGCCTGCCGATGTGCTTGTCGGCGCTGTCGTCCGACCACGGCAAGCCCTCGACCGGAAACACCAGCAGGCTGATCGTGTGCAGGCGGCGTTTGAACACGAAGACGGCCGCCTTCCGATCGCGGAAGTAGCCGACGTTGCCGCCCAGCAAGGGAAAATCGTCGTCCCCCGAAAACGCCACGCGGGGCGCGAAGTCGACCCGCCCGGTGAACCACGGCTTCACCTGGTGAATGCCGCCGCTCTCGATCTCGATGGGACGGGCGCCCCCCACCACGCGCAGGTGATCGTTGACCGCCTCGGCCGCCAGGTCGGCGGCGGTCGCATCGCTGGGGTGCGACGGCGCGCTCGTTCGCACCAGCACGAGCACCAGCGTCGCCGCCGCGCAGGCGCTGACGAACGGCGCCGCCCAGCTCCACATTCGCCGCTCGGCGCGCATCGAGGTGACGGGCGTCTCGGGGGTCTCCGCCAGCAGCGCTTCGATCCGCCGCGCCAGCCGGGGCGGCGCGCGCCGCCGCGGCAGCCGGTCGAACACGTCGTCGATGGCCGCGGCGCCGTCGGCGGCCCGGCGACAGGTCGCGCAGCCGCCCAGGTGAGCCGCGACGTCCGCGCGCACGTCGTCCTCCAGTCGGGCGACCCCCCGCAGGGCCAGCTGGTCGCGCGCTTCACGGCAGTCCATCACGACCTCGCATAGTCCTTCAGGCGTTCACGAAGCAGGACGCGCGCGCGGGCCAGCCGCGACTTCACCGTGCCGACGGGGCAGCCCAGCATCTTCGCCACCTCCGTCTCGGTGAACCCCTCGACGTCGAGCAGGATGATGCTGCGCGCGTCGTCGGACAGCGCGCCCAGGGCCTCCTCGATGTCCTCGGCGATGAGCCCCTTCATGCGGTCGAGCTCGAGGTCGTCGCGAAACAGCGGCCGCTCGTCGGCGCCGTCGATGACGTCCAGCTCGCCCAGGGCCGCCTGGGGGCGTCGCCGTCGATGCAGATCGATGTGGACGTGACGCAAGATGGTGAACAGCCAGGCCTTCAAGTTGCCGCCGGTGAAGGTGGTGGCGCCGGCCAGCGCGCGCGCGTACGTCTCCTGGACCAGCTCCTCGGCGTCGGCCACCCGGCGGGTCAGCCACCAGGCGTGATCGTAGAGGGCATCCGCGTGCCCGGCCGCTTCGTCGCGATCCCAGGGGCGCGCCTTCAGGCCCCCCGGGGCGACGGTCGCCGGGGTCTGACGGCCGCTAGGGATGACGCTGGACTTCACGCATTGACGGTAACGCACGAGGCGGCCATTTCGTTCCCACCTCTTTTTCGACTTACTGCTTCGGCTCAGGGATTGCCGAATCGGCCGCGCGCCATCGGCGTCTTTCGCCGGAGCGGTGTCTTCCGCGTGAGCGGCTTACCCGGTCGCAGCGCCGTGCGCCGGAGCGACGACCCGGCGCCCGTCCGCGTCCGCTGGTCCGAGGCTTTCTTCTCCGGGGGCGGCGGCTCGCTCATGAGCAACTCCAGCAGGCTCCCCAGGTCCGACGTGACGGCGAGCGCCGCTTGCGGCGCGCGCGACACGAGCGCCTGCGCGAAATCGTCGGCGCCGTCGGGCGACGAGGACAGCACCATCTTGAAGCCCAGGCAATGGACGAGGTAGCCGCGCTCCCGCCCCATCCCTTCGGGGCCGCTGGTGACGCGTACCCCTTCCAGCTTTCCCAGGGCGCGGGCCAGGGCCAGCAGGGGACCGCCGCGAAGGGCGATGCGCAGGTTCAGCAGGCCGCCGGCTTTCTCCCCCGGCAGGAACGGATGGCCCGCGATCGTCGTCGGCGGAAACGTCTCGGCTGCGCTGTTCATGGGTGGCTCGAAGCTAAACAGGTGTTCAGGTCGTCGTCAACAAACCGGGTTTCTCCCCCGGCCGAATCGACATGCCGTTCGTGATCCGGCGTGGGCATTTGCCCGTACTGGGTGAACGCGAAGGGACAGATCAGTCAGCCCGCGAACGGGCTCGGTCATGAGGACCTGCAAGCGCACCTGTTGCGCAACGAAGGTGTGCGCTTCAAAGAGGACGTGATTCCCCTCGCCCGGTTCGGCTGGCAGCCACGAAGTCCCCGTCGCGGCGATTGAGGGCGGCTCCCCCCGCGGCGGGCGTCGCCCACGGGCACAGGTGTCGCGTTCCCGTCTCGTTTCGTCTCTGCAATGGCCCCGGGGTTCCGCGCGCGGACGGTGGCACGTGGGTTGAAAGGGGAACGCGACCATGATAGCGGTGCGTTCGACGAGGCGACAACGGTCACAGGGAATTTTGCGCGGGGGTCAGGGATGAAGCTGCGACAGAGTCTGCTGCGTGGGGGCCGTGCGCTCCCGATGATCTTCTTGGTGGCCTGCGGTTCGTCCGGGGGGAGCCAGAGCTCCGGGAGCGGAGGCTTCGGCGGGGCCACAGGCGGAGGAAGTGGCGGCGCGCCCGTGGGGACGGGCGGCGTGGAGAGCGCCGGCGGCACGACGGGCGTCGCGGGGGCGGGCGGTCAGCCGGCGGCTGGCGGCGCCAGCGGTCAGGCGGGCGCGGGTGGCAACGGTGGCGCCGCCGGTCAGGTGGGCGCGGGTGGCAACGGTGGCGCTGCCGGTCAGGTGGGCGCGGGTGGCAACGGTGGCGCTGCCGGTGAATCGGGCGCGGAGTTCGGTGGCGGCGGCGGCGGCGGTAACGGTGGCGCAGCGGGGGGAAACGCAGGCGGCGGCGCGACAGGCGCCACCGCAAAGCTCGATCTGCTGTTCATGATCGACGACTCGTACTCGATGGCGCCGTTGCAAATGAAGTTCGCCGACGCTTTTCCCTCCGTCCTCCAGTCGTTCCTGACCGATCCGACGACCGGGCGACCGGCCGATCTTCATGTCGCCGTGGTCTCGTCGTCGCTGGGAGGTGGGGCCTGGGGAAACGTCAACCAGTGCGCCTCCGGCTCGCACCCGGGCGACGACGGCGGAATCTTCCAGCAAGGAATGGGCGGCGCGCGCAATGGACTGTGCACCGGCCTGAACAGCGGCGAGACGTACCTGGTCACCGGCGACGGCGACACCGTCTCGCCGAACTTCTCGGGTGACATCGGCAGCGTGTTCTCGTGCATGGCGCTGCTGGGGGACCAGGGATGTGGCTTCGAGAGCCAGTTCGAATCCGTTCAATACGCGCTCACGCGGGCGCAGCTGCCGAAGGGGTTGGCGCCCGCCGGCGATCCCGACAACGGCGGCTTTCTTCGCGCGGACGCCCGCCTGGCGATCGTCATGCTGACCAACGAGGACGACTGCTCGGTGCCACCGCAATCGTTGCTGCTCTATCCCGGCGTCAATTCGAAGCTGGATCCCAGCGGGCTGGGGGCGCTGCAGTCGTACCGGTGCAACGAGTTCGGCCACCTCTGCGACGATCCCGCCGGGGGCTTCGTCAAGGTGCCTCCCCCGCACGACATCGACATGGCCAGCCTCGGCATCACGTTGAACGCCTGCGAATCGGCCGAGGACAACGGAAAGACGGAGTCGATCAGCTATCCGGCGGGCGGGACTGATCCCACCATGGGTCACCTGGTGACCGTGGCGTCCTTCGTCGCTTTCCTGAAAGGCTTGAAGCCCGACCCGCGCGACGTCTTCGTCGCCGCCATCGCCGGCCCGCCCACGCCCTACCTCGTGGTTCCCTACCAGAACCCGGCGGCGAACAACGAGACCGATCCGATGGTGCAGCACTCGTGCCTGGTGACGGTCGGCGCCACGACCATCTACGGTGATCCTTCGGTTCGCATCAATCAATGGGTGGGAAACTTCGGGGCGAACGGCTTCTTCCAGAGCATCTGCGCCGCCGACTTCAGTCCGACGCTGACCTCGCTCGCGGCGGCCATTCACGGCCCGTGACGCCGCACTCGACCAGCGGAAGGATTGGCAATGGGCAAAGAACGATCGGTCCATCGCCGCGGGGGGCTGCTGGCATTGGTGGGAGTCACCGTCATCGGGGGCTCGTCACCTGCCTTCGCCCAATGGGCGCCAGCGCCACCTGCGTCGACGGGAACTCCGGCGCCGAGCGGTGATCCGCCCGCGCCGCCGGCCGCGGCCCCGGACAACCAGCTGCCGCAGGCATCTCCGCCCCAGGCTTATCCCCCACGCGCGGGCTACGGCTATCCGCCGGCGGGCGGGTACCCGCCGCCCCCCAGCTATCCGGCGCTGCCCCCGGGGAATTATCCGGCGCCCTATGTTCGGCCTTGGCTTTCAGGGGATGGTCGGAAAAGAGTGGTGGGTCTCGTCCGAATGGGGGCTGGGCGTCGCCGCCGAGGTCATCTTCGCGGGCGACATGAAGGACAAGAACAGCTCGGCGGTGCACTAGTACCTCGCCCGGCGCGGTCCTCGACGATGCGTCGTTTCGCCGGTGACGGCGCGTCGTCTCCGCTCGTGGGAACCCGACGAAGCGCCACCACCGCCATGACGGCGGCGAGCGCCAGGATCGCCGCGCAGATCGCGATGGAGCTCTGCAAGGCGGCGTGAAGGCGTCGCGCGCCGCTCGAAGCAAGCTCGTGCCGAGCTGGCCTCTACTCCATGGATCTCCTGGTATTGAACCGGGCGCTGCCGCGTCTTCATGACCGTGATGAGGGCGGCAGGCGCCCCAATTGTTACAGGCGCTTCGTGCCTCCGCCCCTCGCTTTTCCATTCCGCTCGATCGGGGGGCCAAGATTGCCGATACTCGCGCCATGTCCTGCCACGTGAACCGTCTTGCTTGCCCAGGACCGGGCCCCGGCGCGCGCGGAGCGATCTTGACCGTGTTGTTGATCGGCCTGGTCGCCTGCGACAAGGCAGATCCGGCAGGCGCGGGCGGGAGGGGCGGGGCCACTCAGGGCGCGACCGGCGGTCTCGGGGGCGCGGGCGGGAACGGAGTCGGCGCCGGTGGGGGCGCCACGGGCGCCGCCGGCCAAGGTGGTTCGGGCGGCCCGGCGGGCAAAGGCGGCACGACCGGCGGTGGAGGGCTCGGCGGGACGAGCGGCCCGGCGGGCAGAGGCGGCGCCTCCGGCAGCGGAGGGGCGGGCGCCGGCGGCGCCCCCGTGGGCGGCTGCGTGCTCTCGGAGGCCTATACGATGGTCGACGCTGGCGCGCTCGGTGGCTATCAACGGCAGACCGTGATCTCGCCGCCCGACCAGTTCCGGTACGAACGCCAGGATCCCGCGGTGCAGGGGACGCGCCCGTCGTGCATGCCGGCGCTCCCCGCCTGCATGACCGCCGGCAAGGTCGACGTCTCTGACATCGAGGGGGCCCTGGCGAACGTCGATGTCGTGGGAGCCTTCGCGGCAACGCCGCCCCCCCTGTACGGGATGATCGGCGTCGCCGATGGCCCCACGTTCACGGTTCAGCGGTCGATCGGAGGCTCGTTCACCATCGGCATCGAGTGCGCGGCCGCCTCGTCCACCTGCCTCCCCACGCCGGCGGGCGTTCACGCGCTGGTTCAGGTGCTGCGCGGTCTGATCACGCAGCAGACCGCGGATCCCTCTTGCGCAGCCGCCGCGAATTGAAGAAGCCACCGGCGATCCTCACGCCGTGCAAGGCAGCCGTCCTGCTTGCCGTGCTGGCGAGCGCGGGCTGCGGCCGTCGCGCGCCGGCGGCCGTCCAGCGTGGCCGTGACGTCTACGCGCAGCTGTGCGCGACTTGTCACGGCGCCAGCGGCGAAGGCTACGTTGCCGACAACGCGCCGTCGCTGCGTAATCCGAATTTTCTCGCATCGGCGTCGGATGCGTATCTGAACGCGGCCATCACGCGCGGGCGCCCAGGCACGGCGATGGGCGCCTACGGGCGCGCCCTGGGCGGGCCGCTGCCGCCCGAGGACGTGAACGCGGTCGTCGCTTACCTGCTCGCGGGCGGGCCACGTCGCCTCCAGCTTCCATCGGATCGAGTGGCCGGCGATGCCACGCGGGGGCAGCCGCTTTACCAGAACCTCTGCTCCCGCTGTCACGGCACGCGGACCCAGCGCGCCAGCGCCGTTCACCTGGCCAACCCGATTCTCCTGCAGACCGCGAGCGACGCCTTCCTGCGCTTCGCCGTGGTCGAAGGGCGCTTGCCGACGGCGATGGTGGCATGGAAGGGACAGCTGTCGCTGCTGCAGATCGACGACGTCGTCGCCTACGTCCGCTCGCTGGAGGAGCCGCCTGGAATCCCCGCGGTCCCGCCGCCCCCGGCGGCGCCGGGCCCACCCGCAGCGCCGCGGACGGGGCCGATCGTCCTCAATCCCAGGGGGCGCGCCCCGGCCTTCACGCTGAAGGAGGATCGCTTCGTCTCCATCGATCAGGTGAAGAAGGCGCTCGACGAAAAGCGGCGCGTCGTCATCACCGACGCGCGCACACCGTCGGACTGGCTCAACCTCCACATCAAGGGCGCCATCTCGACGCCGTACTACGACGCCAGGTCGCTCGACGACATTCCCAACGACGGCACCTGGGTGCTCGCCTACTGCGCCTGCCCTCACCACGTCTCGGGCGAGGTGGTCGACGCCCTCCGCAAGCGCGGCTACCAGCACGCCGCCGTCATCGACGAGGGGATCTTCGCCTGGCAACAGAAGGGCTATCCGGTCGTCATGGCCCCGGGCATGCGCCCGCCCCCGACGCCGCCGCCGCCGAAGTAACGGACGCCGGCCAGTCTTCGCCTAGTCTTCGTTGACGGTCAGCTCGACCACCGTGCCGGCGGCGGCCGGCGTTCCGGGGGAGGGCTTCTGGTCGAGCACGATCCCGCCCGCGCGATCGTTGTCGTACGTGTAGCGAATCTTTCCGACCTTGAAGCCCTGCTGCTCGAGCAACTCGCGCGCGGCGCGCACGCGCATCCCCACCAGCTTGGGCAGCGGCTTCGTCGCCGGTCCTGACGACACCACCAGCGTCACCGTGCCCTGCGCCTTCAGCGGCGTTCCTGGCGCCGGCTGTGTGTCGACGACCTTTCCCGGCGCCACCGTCTCGTTGCTGGCCGTCTTCTGTGGGCCCGCCACGAAGCCCGCGGCGACCAGCTGGCGCAGCGCCTCTTCCGTGGTCAGGCCGACGAGCGACGGCACGGGGACCTGCTTCGACGCGCGCGAGACGGCCGCCTGTACGATGCTCCCCCTCTGCACCTGCGATCCGGGCAGGGGGCTCTGCTCGGCGATGGTGCCGGCGGGATAGGCGCTGTTGTCGCGCTCGGCTGACAGCGTGAACAGCAGCTCGCGTCCCTGCAGCAGCTCACGCGCCTGATCGGGCTGCATGCCCAGCAGCGAGGGGACCTCGACGGAGGGGCCGCTCTTGCCCATGCCGAGAAACGGCAACAGCCCGCGCTGCTCCATGACGTGCAGCGCGAAGAACACCACGATCGACGTGATGATCGACGCGACGATGGCCGGAGCCACCGAGCCGGAGGAGGCGTCACGATACCGGGGAGGCCGATCCTGGGACGAAAAATCGCTCACGATCGGCAATGGTACCGGCGCCTCGGGGCCGGCTCAAGCGGCGCGAAAGCGCGGGGCGCTCAGCCCTCGCTGGCGACCTGATCGCGGCCGTCGTTCTTCGCCTTGTACAGGGCGCGATCGCTCCGCTCGAGCCAGGTGGTGACCGTGTCGTTCGGCCGCAGCTCGGCGACGCCGACGGACACCGTGAGGCCGATGGTGGTGCCTTCGCGCTCGATGCGCACGGCGCGGACCCCACGCAGCAGGCGATCGGCCAGCATGAGCCCGTCCTTCACGGTCGTCTCGCGCAGCACCACCGCCATCTCGTCGCCGCCGTAGCGGGCCACCAGATCGTTCTTGCGCAAGAAGATGCGCGACAGCACGTCGGCCAGCTTCGACAGCACGAAGTCGCCCATCTGGTGCCCGAACGTGTCGTTGATCGGCTTGAAGCGATCGAGATCGACCAGCATCAGGCAGGCCGGCTGCTCGAAGGCGTGCGACAGCTCGACGGTGCGCGCCAGAAAGGCGTCGAAGGCCTTGCGGTTGTAGAGGCGGGTCAACGGATCGACCTCGCTCTCCTTGCGCACCGACTCGAGCTCTTGCCCGAGCTTGCGGACGGTCGCGCCCAGGTCCTCGACCCGCTCGTGGTCCATCCGCTTGCGCTCTTCCATGATCTGCGCGACGGCGACCACGGTGGAGAGCACCTCGCGCTTCAGATCGGCGGTGGAGGTGGTGTTCTGCGCCACGTTCTCGAGGCGACCGAGGTGACCGCGAATGCGTTCATCGGCCGCCGAGGTCTGCGACACGGTCTGACTGAGGTTCTGGATGAAAACCCAGACCACCTGCCGAAGATCGGTGATGACGGTGCGGGCGTGCGTCGAGCTGTTCTTGCAATAGTCGCGGACGAACTCGCGCACGCCGGCCCAATCGCGACGGGCGTCAGAGCCTGCCAGCTCCGCTCCCGGCGGCGGCGCGCCGACCAGGATGTGCTGAGCCCACTGCTCGGCCACCTGGGTGAACGCTGGAGTCTCCACGTCCTGTTGATCGAGGGCGAACTCGCCGATGGTGCGGACGATGCTGCCCAGCGTGTCGAGCGCCATCTCGAGGACGCCCAGCGGAGCCGCGGTTTCCGCGACGGCCGGTGGCTTCCGGGCGGCGCGATTTGCAAATGGATTGACCGACATGGTGGGTAGCTCGGGTACCATCGGCCCCCGCCCGCCCGAGGTTGAGGCTAAACGAGAGCCCGAAGCGCAGATTCCACCGAGGCGACGTACGATCCCCCGAAGAGGTTGACGTGCACCAGCAGCGGATAGAGCTGGTACAGGTGAACGCGCTCTTCGTGGCCGTCGGCGAGCGGATGGACCTCGCGGTAGGCGGCGAAGGTCGCCTCGCGGAAGCCGCCGAACAGCCGCATCATCGCCAGATCCACCTCTCGATGGCCGCCGTACGCCGCGGGATCGATGAGACAGGGGGCGCCCCGGGCGTCGCACATCAGGTTTCCACCCCACAGGTCGCCGTGCAGGCGCGCCGGCGGCTCGGGGGGGCCCACCCGTGCATCCAGGCCGTCCAGCAGGCGCGCGAACGAGCGCTGCAGAGCGGACGGAATGAGACCGGCGTCGACGGCGCGCTTCCACTGCGGTTCGAGACGCTCGTCACGGTAGAAGGCGCCCCAGCGATCGGCGGCGCGGTTCGACTGCGGCAAGCGCCCGATGAAGTTGTCGTGATCGAGCCCGAACATCGGCGGCCCGGCGCGATGCAGCGTCGCCAGCCCGCGCCCCAGCTCCGCGTCGAACGAGGCGGACGGCTGGCCCGGCTCGATCAGCTCGAGGACCAAGAAGCATTCGCTCGCCGCCACGACGGCGGGGACGCGGATCGCCCCGGAGGCGGCCAGCCAGGCCAGGCCGCGCGCCTCCGCCGCGAACATGCCAGGGGGCGGCGCGCGGTTCGTCTTCACGAAGAAGGCACGCCCGTCACCCACCGTGACCGCGTACGCCTCGTTGATGTCACCACCCGACAGCGGCCGCGCCTGCCGGACCGGCGCGCCCAGCAGCTGCCCGACCGCCTCCGTCACGGTCGCGTTCACGCTCACCCTCCGAGGTCGACGCGGACCTTCGCCAGCAGGCCGGCGCAAGCCGCTTCGCAGATGTCGAACACCCGATCGAACCCATCGTCGCCGCCGTAGTAGGGATCGGGGACGTCGGCGTCGGCGGGGCTGGCCGGATCGAACGACCGCAGACGACGAAGCTTGTCGCGCGCCGCGGTGTCGGGGGCCATCGCGCTCAGGTCATTCAGGTTCTGTCCGTCCATCGCCAGCACCCAGTCGAAGCGCGCGAAGTCGGCGGCCACGAACTGGCGCGCCCGACCGGACAGCGGCATTCCGCGCCGCTCGCCCACCTCGCGGCTACGTCGGTCGCGCGGCTCGCCGACGTGCCAGTCCCCCGTGCCGGCGCTCTCGATCTCGACGCGCTCGCCGAGACCGGCCTGCTTCACCAGATGCCGCATCACCGCCTCGGCGGTGGGGGAGCGGCAGATGTTGCCGAGACAGACGAAGCAGATGCGCACCTTCGTTCCCATCTCGGAGCACCTTCACTCGGTCGGCTTGACCTCTGCGGGGGGAGCCACCGGCTCCGCCTCGGCGGCCGCGACGCCGTTCGTGGCGGCGGCGGCTGCTGCTGCGTCGGCCTCTTCCTGCGCCAGACCATCGGGGCTGACCGCCGACATCTCTTCTTCGGCCAGCATCGCCTCGACGTCGGCCGGCGAGCCCAGCGCGCGCTTGCGGCGCTTGCGGCGCTTCGGCTCTTCCCGGTCACGGGCGCCGGCCACCTCGGACTTCTCGATCGCCTTCTCGCCGGGCGAGTGGATCTCGAAGTCTTCCATGTGGAACGACGAGCGCGCCTTCACCACCAGCCGCTTCTGCAGCCGCTTCTCCAGGTCCTCGATGAACCCGTGATCGGTGGTGGCGAGAACCTCCGCCACCAGCGGGTGGGCCTCGATGATGATCGTGTCGGTCTCGATCAGATCGCCCTGACGACGAATCTCGCGCAGCAGCTCGTAGGCGACCGTGTTGCGCGACTTCGTGTAACCCTTGCCCTCGCAGTAGGTGCAAGGCTCGGTCAGGTTGTGCAGCAGCGACTCGCGGGTCCGCTTGCGCGTCATCTCGATGAGCCCCAGCTCGGAGATGCGGGTCACGGTCGCCTTCGAACGATCGCGACGCAGGTGATCGTTGAACGCCCGCGTCACCTTCTCGCGGTTGTGCGGGCGATCCATGTCGATGAAGTCGACGACGATCATGCCGCCGATCGAACGGATGCGCAGCTGCTCGGCGACCTCGCGGCACGCCTCGAGGTTCGTCTTCGTGATGGTGTCTTCCAGGCTGATCTTGCCCACGAAGCGACCGGTGTTCACGTCGATGGCCGTCAGCGCTTCCATCTCGTCGACGATCAGGTAGCCGCCCGACTTCAGCCACACCTTGCGCTCGAGCGCGCGATCAATCTCGATCTCGATGCCGTAGCCGTCGAAGATGGGATCGGCGCCGTCGTACAGCTCGATGTGGCCGGTGAAGTCGGGCATCAGCGCGTTGATGAACTTCTTCACCCGGTCGTACTCGACGCGCGAGTCGATGATCAGCTTCTCGACGTCCGGGGTGAACATGTCCCGCACGGTGCGCAGCAGCAGATCGAGATCGTTGTAGATCAGCGCCGGGCAGCGGCCCGACTCCGAGCGCTTCACGACCTCGTTCCAGAGCTTGATCAGGAACTCCATGTCCGACTTCAGCTCTTTTTCGGAGACGTTCTCGGCGACGGTGCGCACGATGAACCCCGAGCCGGGCGGACGCATGGATTCGACGACGTCGCGCAGACGGCGGCGTTCACGATCGGAGGCGATGCGGCGCGAGATGCCGATGTGATCGACCGTGGGCATGAACACCAGGTGCCGCCCCGGCAGCGAGACGTAGCGGGTGACGCGCGCGCCCTTGGTGCTGATCGGCTCCTTCGTGACCTGGACGACGATCTCCTGACCTTCCTTCAGAAGCTCCTCGATGCGCGCGCCGCCATGGGCGCGCTTGCGATCGGCCTCCTCGTCGTCCTCGTCGTCGGACGACTTGGCGGCGTCACCGGAGAACAGCCGCTTCAGATCGTCCGGAGTGCCACGAACGTCGGAGACATGCAGGTACGCCGACTTCTCGGCGCCGATGTTGACGAAGGCGGCCTGCATGCCCGGAAGCACGCGCTCGACGCGCCCTTTGTAAATGTTTCCGGCGATGCCACGTTCGCGCTTCCGCTCGATGTACAGCTCTCCGAGGAGGCCGTCTTCGACCAGGGCGACGCGCGTTTCGGGGCCGTCGGCATTGATGACGAGAAGGCTCGACATTCAGGCAGCTATCAAATTTTACGTGCCGCTCGAGGGCGGGCTGACGGAAATGTCAGGGTTCATGGGAGGCCATTCGCGACCGAGGGCCTCGTCTAACATGGAAATCAAAGCAACTCAAAGAGTTTTGCCCCTACAGAGCAGTGGGCACATCGCTTGCTTAGGTCTGGGCCCGTATCACGGAAGCCAGGAAGTGAGTTTTTATAAACTTACCGGCCTCATTTTTTGGCTCCCTCCTCTTCATCACATCGGCCCGGATAATCCCCGAGACGGTGTGGTCTTAGAAGTCGCAATGAGAGGCGCTACCTCTTAAGCCCGCCTCGCTTGCTATCGATAACTTCGCAATCTTCTTACGCTTACCACTACAACCTAACTTAGTTTGACCAACCCCTGCGGGCTCTTCAGCCGCGGGGGTTTGTCGTATGAAAGCCGCAGGGGGGACTCTGTCCCCCCTACGAGACCCCCCTGAGAAGTGGGATCGGACCTGTTAGGCGGGGCCGGAACTGCTCGACGAGCACTTTCTCCGGCGGGCTGAGCCCGCCTTCGATGCCGGGGAGGACTTTGTCCTCCCTGCGACCCTCCTGAAGAGTTGGCTGGTGCTGCCGTGCTGTTTTACGGCCGGAGATACAGCGCGTAGGCGTAGACCCAGGCGCTCACGAAGAGGAGGGCGTCCAGGCGATCCAGGAGGCCGCCGTGGCCGGGGATGAGGTGGCCGGAGTCCTTCACGCCGGCGGCGCGCTTGAGCATCGACTCGACCAGGTCGCCGGTGGGGCCGAGGATGGCGGCGGGGATGGCGACCAGCAGGCAGTCGGCGGGGGAGAGGGCGGAGAAGAAGGTGGCGCGGCACAGGAAGAGGGCGCCGATGCTGGCGGCCAGTCCGCCGAAAGCGCCCTCGACGGTCTTGCCGGGCGAGATGGCGGGATAGAGCTTGTGGCGGCCCAGGGCGCGGCCGGCGAAGTAGGCGCCTGTGTCGTTGGCGAAGGTGGCGCCGATGGTGGTCAACACCCAGAGCGGACCGTCGGGGAGCTGGCGATGCAGCAGGCCGAGCGGCGCGGTCAGTGCGCCCACGTAGAGCAGACCCAGGATGACCAGCCCGAGCCGGGCGCCGGCCCCCGCGATCTCACCGGGGGCGAGCAAGACGGTGGTCGCCCCCGCGACGAGCGCCGCCAGCATCCACAGCAGAGCCAGATCGGGGCGGAAGTACAGCCCGGCGGTCAGGCCGACGCCCGCCGCCATGACGATGGCCCGGCTGGTCTTCGACAGCGTCGGGAGCAGCATGGCGGCGAACTCCCGCATGCCGATCAGCGAACAGACGAGGATGAGAACGCCGAACCCGATGCGTCGCTCCCACAGGATGAGCAGCGTGAGCAGGGGAATCGCGACGACGCCGCTTAAGGCCCGGCTGGCGAGGTTGGACATGAGAACGAAATGTCCCGCGTCGACGCGGGAAGGCTACCCGACGCTTCTGATCTGCTCGTGGGTGCGGCCGAAGCGACGCTCACGGCCGTCGTAGGACTCGAGCGCCGCCACCAGGTGCTCGCGCCCGAAGTCGGGCCAGTAGGTGTCCGTGAAGTAGAGCTCGGCGTAGGCCGCCTCCCACAACAGGAAGTTCGACAGGCGCTCTTCCCCCGAGGTCCGGATGAGGAGATCGAGCTGGGGGAGGCCACCCGTCTGCAGCGACGCCGAGAAACGGTCCTCGGTGATGTCCTCGGGGCGGAGAGCACCACGCGCCGCCATCTCGCACAGCGCCCGGGTGGTCGACACGATGGACTCCCGGCCGCCGTAGGACAGGGCCAGGCACAGCGTCATCTGACGGTTCCCGGCCGAGTCGTGCATCAGCTTTTCGAGGGGCTCCCTCACGAAGTCGGGCAGCCGATCGACGTCACCGATGGCGATGAGGCGGATGCCGTTGTCCATGATCTCGGCGCGCTCGTCGATGACGTAGTCACGCAGGAGCTGCATCAGCGTGGCCACCTCTTCGGGCGGCCGGTCCCAGTTCTGGGACGAGAAGGCGTACAGCGTGAGCGCCCGAAGGCCGAGCTCGCGTCCGGCCCGGACCACTTCCTTCACGGAGCGGGCGCCCCGTCGATGGCCTTCCACGCGCGGAAGACCTCGTCGTTGAGCCCAGCGGCCGTTGCCATCCATGATGACGGCGACGTGACGGGGAAGCTGCGCGGGGCTCTTCATCTTGCCTTGGTTCGGGTACCACATACCCTACCGCGATTCAATAACCTCGCCAATGGTCGACGGTCCTGGAACGTCCGGCGTTTTCGTTGTCCCGACCGGCATGATGGACTACGCTTTGTCCATGAAGACGGCCGAGGACGTCGAGTCCTACCTGTTGAAGGTGGGGGTTCCCTACGAGCAGATCAAGCCCGGCATCTGGCTGCTGAAGCTGGACGGATGCGACAATTTTGTCGTTTCCCTGGCCGGTCCGGTCCTGGCCTTCCGTGTCAAGGTGATGGACCTGCCCAAGGCGGACCGCGAGGGGCTGTTCCGGACCTTGCTGACGTTGAACACGAAGGAGATGGTCCACGGCGCCTTCGGCCTGGAGGGGGACGCGGTGGTGATCGTCCACGCCCTCGAGCTCGAGAACCTCGACTTCAACGAGTTTCAGGCGGTGATCGACGACGCGTCGATGGCCATCGCGCGGCACTACCCGGTGCTGTCACGGTGGAGCGGGGCGCCCGCCGCGGCCGCGGCGACGACCTAAGAGGCGGGACGGCAGAGGCGCGTTTAACCCTTTCGAGGAACTTCATGGGAATCTTTTCCAGACTCGGCACGCTCATCAAATCGAACCTGAACGATCTGATCTCCAAGGCGGAAGATCCGCAGAAGATGCTGAATCAGATCGTCGTCGACATGCAGAACCAGCTCGTCGAGGCGAAGAAGCAGGTGGCCGTTTCGATCGCCGACGAGAAGCGCCTGAAGAAGCAGTGGGACGACCAGATCGAGCTGGGCAAGGAGTGGGAACGCAAGGCGATGCTGGCGATCCGGGCCGGTGACGACGGCCTGGCCAAGGAGGCGCTGACCCGCAAGCAAGAGCACGACAAGATGCAGACCGAGCTGGCCAAGCAGTGGCAGCTGCAGAAGGACGCCGTGGAGAGCCTGAAGGGGCAGCTCCGCTCGCTGAACGACAAGATCGAGGAAGCGAAGCGCAAGAAGGACCTGCTGATCGCGCGGCAGAAGCGGGCCGAGGCGCAGAAGGCGATCCAGGACACGATGCGCGGTCTGTCCGACACGAACGCCTTCGACAGCTTCGCGCGCATGAGCCAGAAGGTCGATCAGATCGAGGCCGAGGCGGACGCCTCGACCGAGCTGGGGGGCGAGCTGGCGGGCGACACCCTGCAACAGAAGTTCAAGGCGCTGGACAGCGGCGTCGGGTCCGATCAGGCGCTGGCCGAGCTGAAGGCCAAGATGGGCCTCGCCCCCATGCCGGCGGCGCGTGCCGCCCTGCCCGAGGGGGAGACCGCGGCGCAAGGCGCCGGTACGACCGCGTCCGGAACGAAATCCTAGCGGAGGTCGGGGATGGCAGGGGCGTCGCAGTCAAAATCGTTCGCGCGCGAAGTCTGGATCGTGGCGGCGAAACGGACGCCGTTCGGGGCGTTCGGTGGCACGTTGAAGGACGTCAAGGCCACCGATCTGGGCACCACCGCATCCGTGGCGGCCATCGCGCAGTCGGGGGTGTCGCCCGCCGACTTCGATCAGGTGATCTTCGGCTGCGTGGCGCAGACGACGCCGGAGGACGTCTACTGCGCCCGGCACATCGGGCTGCGGTCCGGGCTGCCCGTCTCCGTTCCGGCGCTGACCGTGAACCGCCTGTGCGGTTCGGGGTTCCAGGCGATGGTGACGGCGGCGCAGGAGATTCGCACCGGCGACGCGGAGGTCTGCCTGGTGGGCGGGACCGAATCTAT
Organism: Polyangia bacterium; assembly: GCA_036500205.1. GTDB lineage: Bacteria > Myxococcota_A > Polyangia > Fen-1088 > Fen-1088 > DASYCK01. The sequence continues at coordinate 53,377 of DASYCK010000179.1, forward strand.
GAGCCTGGCGCCCCACGTGGTGCGCGGCGCGCGCTGGGGCTTGGCTTTCGGCAAGCAGCCTCCCTTCGAGGACCTGCTGTGGACGACCTTGACGGACAGCTACGCCGGCTGCTCGATGGGCGAGACGGCGGAGAACGTCGCCGAGCGGCACGGGATCACCCGCGCCGCGTCCGACGCGTACGCGCTGTCGTCGCAGCAGCGATGGCTGGCCGCCGATCGCGACGGGCGTTTTCAGGAAGAGCTCGCGCCCTTCGACGTCAAGTCGAGGAAGGGCCCCCTCCGCTTCGCGCGCGACGAGCACCCCCGACCCGAGACGACCACGGAGGGCCTGGCGAAGCTGGCGCCCGTGTTTCGTCCGGGCGGTACCGTCACCGCGGGGACCGCTTCGGGCATCTCCGACGGGGCCGCGGCGCTGGTCGTGGTCAGCCGTGCCTACGCCGAGGCCCATCACCTGCGCCCGCTCGGTCGCTTACTCGGCTGGGCCGTGGCGGGGGTCGAGCCGAAGCTGATGGGGCTGGGGCCAGTCCCGGCCGTCAAGCGCGTCCTGGAGCGCACCGGTCTCGAGCTGGGTCAGATCGAGCTGTTCGAGATCAACGAGGCCTTCGCGCCCCAGGTCCTGGCGGTCGCTGGCGAGCTGGGTCTGCCGATGGACCGCACGAACGTCGATGGGGGAGCCATCGCGCTCGGGCATCCGCTGGCCGCGTCGGGGGCCCGCATCACCGGTCACCTGCTATATGAGATGGGTCGTCGACGGGCGCGGCTGGGTCTCGGGGCCGCCTGTATAGGGGGTGGACAGGGGATTGCGGTCATCGTCGAATCATTGCTATATGAGGAAATGTCGTGATGGCGACGACATAAATGTTCCCGTAAACAGACCGCGGCGCGGTCTGGCGATACCGAACCGAAGGCGAATCCCCGAAGGCGAATCCCCGAAGCGAATCCGAAGGCAGCCCTGAAGTACAGAACCGCAGCGTCGAGGTGACGTCGTGGTTTCAGCAAGGTGGGAGCCCCCCCGCTCTGACGCAAGGAAGAAACAACCGATGGTACAGCAGCAGAACCACACGATGGCCCGCTTCAATGGCGTGAAGATTTTTTCCGCCACGATGGCGCAGGAGCGCGAGAACCTGGGCGAGAAGGTCACGGTCTGGGTGCGTGAGCATCCTCAGTGCAAGGTGGTCGACACCATCGTGACGCAATCCTCCGATGAAGCGTTCCACTGCCTCGCCATCACCGTCTTCTATCTCGACGAGAAGGCCTAGCCGGTCACACCGCCTGGTCCGAAACTTCAGACACGGCAGAGGCGGTAAACCCGAGGCGACAGGGCCTTGGAGAAACGGGCGGCGCGCGATGCGCTCGCCCGTTTTTCATTTCGGGAAATCGCGGAACGGAAGCCGGCTGGCGGGGCTACCAGTCGCCGCGGCGACCGCGACCACCACGACCGCCGCCGCCGCCGCCTTCGCGACCACCGCCACCGCCGCCCCCACCGTAGCCACCGCGTCCGCCGCCGCCACCACCGCCGCCGTAGCCGCCGCCACCACCGCCGCCGCCGCCGTAGCCGCCGCCACCACCGCCGCCGTAACCGCCGCCTCCCCCGCCACCCGAGCGCGGCGTCCGCTCGCGCGCTTCGCTGACGTTGATCGGGCGGCCCTGAATCGAACGACCGTTCAGCGTCTCGATGACGGCCGAAGCGTCATCCGGGCTACCCATCTCGACGAACGCAAAACCGCGCGGTCGCCCCGATTCGCGATCCATCACGATTTTCACTTCGACGACGTTGCGACCACCCTCGCCGAACGCCTCGCGGAGCTCCGGTTCGGTGACGTTGTACGACAAGTTGCCCACGTAAAGCCTCGTTCCCATCTTCGTTCTCCTTGGTTCACGAACAGTGGCGCGGCAAAGCACCTACCGAAATGGATGCGTTCGATTCGTGCGAGGGGCGCCGTACTGCTCGGTCGAGACGATATCCGTGAGAAGAGGACGACACCGGAGCGGGCACTTTCTTGGTTAATCAGAATATCAACGCCCCAGGACGAAGTCGAGATGATCGAAGGCGCAGCTTTGCCGTACCCCTTAGATGATGGCGAAAAGGTAGGTGGCAATCACACTTGAGGCGAGGTGTCGCGCTCAATCAAATCAACGGTGACGCGAAGGTGACGACGCGAAAAAACGCGGTCGTTCGCGACCGCGTGTCACGCGCCGAGGGCGCGCACGACGGCATCTCCGGCCGCGGAGGTCGAGGCCGCCGCCACGCCCGCCGCGCTGGCGATGTCTCCGGGGAGCACGCCCGCGTCGATGGCGGCATTCACGGCGTGCTCGACGGCTTCGGCCTCCGCGACGAGCGAGAGCGAATGTCGCAGCAGCATGGCCACGCTGAGGATCGTGGCGTACGGGTTGGCGATCCCCTTGCCGGCGATGTCGGGGGCCGAGCCGTGGATGGGCTCGAACAGCCCGCGCGTGCCGTCGCCCAGCGAGGCCGAC
>DASYCK010000180.1:0-27349 GCA_036500205.1 Polyangia bacterium
TGACCGTCGCCCGCGTGCACTTCCGCGGCAACCGCAAGGTCGAGGACGACGCGATCAAGGTGATGATCAAGACCAAGCCCGGCGCGATCGCCAACCAGGAGCTGCTGCGCGACGACGTGCGGACGATCTGGAAGATGGGCTTCTTCGAGGACGTCCAGGTCGAGAGCACCGAGATCAAGGGCGAGGGCGGGCTGGCCATCGTCTTCGTGCTGAAGGAGAAGCCCAGCATCAGCAAGATCTACGTCGCCGGCAACGACGAGGTGAGCCTGACCAAGATCAACGAGGTGCTCGATCTGAAGAAGGAGCAGGTGCTCGACCTCGCCAAGCTGAAGAAGAACGTCCAGAAGATCAAGGAGCTCTACGTCGAGAAGGGCTACTACATGGCCGAGGTCGACTACGAGCTGAAGCGACCCGGCACGTCCGAGGTGGAGGTGTGGTTCCGCGTGCACGAGCACGCCAAGGTCGAGGTGCGGCGGGTCAACTTCGTCGGCAACAAGGCCATCACCGACGAAGAGCTGCGCGAGGTCGTCGTCACCCACGAGGGCAACATCCTGTCGCTGCTGACCCAGTCGGGCACCTACCGCGAGGACGTGTTTCAGCGCGACCTGGTGCTGTTGCAGGCCCACTACTGGGATCGCGGCTACGTGCAGGTCAAGGTGGGGACGCCGGTGCTCGAGCTGTCGCCCGACAAGCGCTCGCTCTACATCACCATCAACATCGACGAGGGGCCGCAGTACCGGCTGGGCAAGATCGACGTGCGGGGCGACCTGCTCGAGCCGAAGGAGTTCTTCCTCAGCCGGGTCTCCGTTCATCCGGGGGAGATCTTCAACCGCTCGAAGCTGAGCGACGATCTGCAGAAGCTGACCGATCTGTACAAGGATCGCGGCTACGCCTACGTGAACGCCACGCCGGCCACGCCGGTCGACGAGAAGACGCGCACCGTCGACGTCACGTTCGAGATTCAAAAGGGCGAGCTGGTCTACTTCGAGCGCATCAACATCCACGGCAACACCAAGACGCGCGACAAGGTGATTCGCCGCGAGCTGCGCATGTACGAGGGGGAGCCCTACAGCCAGTCGCTGCTCGACTACTCGAAGCGCCGGGTGAACGCCCTTGGCTACTTCGAGAAGGTCGACATCTCCACCCGCCGCGGCACCACCGACAACCTGATGGAGGTCAACGTCGAGGTGTCGGAGCGCGCCACCGGCACCTTCCAGATCGGCGCCGGCTTCTCGTCGGTCGAGAACTTCATCGCCCAGGCGCAGATCTCGCAAAACAACTTCTTCGGCCGCGGGCAGCTGCTGACGGTGCAGGCCCAGCTGTCGAGCTTGCGCCAGCTGTTCTTGCTGCAGTTCCAGGATCTCTACTTTCTGGACACGAACTGGACCTTCGGATTCAACCTCTTCAAGCAGGATCGCTACCTCTATTCGTTCACCCGCTCGTCCTACGGCGGCCGCCTCACCTGGGGCTACCTGCTGGCGGACGACCTGCGCATGACGCTGACCTACAACTGGGAAAAGGTCAGCATCACGAACGGCAACGTGTTCAGCGGGCTGTTCTCGGGCGGGCAGCGCGATCCCATCCCGGCCGGCTCGCTGGCCAACCTGCTGCGCTCGGGCATCACGTCGTCAGCCATCGGCCTGGTGTCGTACGACACCCGCAACGATCGCATGTTCCCGTCGCGGGGCTGGTACAACACGCTGTCGGCCGAGGTGGCGGACAGGATCCTGCTGTCCGAGAACATCTTCACGCGCTATGAGCTGGCGTTCCGCTATTTCTATCCCATCTGGGGGCCGTTCGTCTTCCGGGCCAAGCTGGAAGGGGGCCTCATCGCCAGCCGCGACCCGCGCGGCGTCCCCATCTTCGAGCGCTACTTCGTGGGCGGCATCTACGACATCCGCGGCTTCGCCCCGCGCTCCCTCAGCCCCGTCATTCACGCCCCCTCGTCGCAGGCGCCCGACGCGCTGCTGACGCCGTTCCGCATCGGGGGCAACTCGCAGGTCATCGGCAACGCCGAGGTCGAGTTCCCCCTGTTCGACAAGGTGGGCATCCGCGGCGTCGTCTTCACCGACTTCGGCAACTCGTTCAACCTCGAGGACTACTACTGCAAGCTGCGACCCGAGAACGTGGACGTCTCGCAGGATCCCTGCAAGCGCCCCTGGAACATCGAGGCCTACCGCGCCAGCTGGGGCTTCGGGTTCCGCTGGTTCTCGCCCATCGGCCCGCTCCGTTTCGAGTGGGGCATCCCGTTCCGGACCCTCCCCGGCGAGCAGTCGATGGTCTTCGAATTCACGATCGGAAACTTCTTCTAGAGAGGGCGAGGGGGCGAGCCCCCTCACCAACTCCCCCGGTCAGGACGTCATCATGTCCGTCCTGGCCGGCTCGGCAAAGCCGAGCACTTTCCGTGCTTGGACTCACTCGCTCCGCTCGCTCCGATGCTTTGGTCGCCCAGGGAAAAGTTCGTTGTCGCTCGCGCCCGGAAGGAATATCTGCTAGTTCTCGCCGCTTCAAAAGGAGAAGTTCATGTCGCGCTCCGCACTGCTCGCTATTTTCTTGATTGCTTCGTCACCGATTGCCGCCTTCGCCGAGGACGTGAAGCTGGGGTACGTGGACCTTCAGCGCGCCCTGAACGAGACCGAGGATGGCCGCAAGGCCAAGGCCAATCTGAAGAAGGTCTTCGACCAGAAGCAGAAGGAGCTGGACGAGCAGCAGGAGACCTTGAAGAAGGATATCGAGGACCTGAACAAGAAGCGGACCTTGCTGCCCCCCGACAAGGTGCAGGCCAAGGAGGCCGAGCTGCAGGAGCGCATGCAGAAGGTACAGCAGACGTACATGCGTCACCAGCAGGACCTGAGCGCCAAGGAGCAGGAGGCGACCGGCAAGATCTTCGAGCGGATGAGCCGCATCATCAGCAAGATCGCCACGGCCGAGAACTTCACCATGATCTTCGACAAGCAGCAGTCGTCGGTCCTGTTCGCGAAGCCGCACCTAGACCTCACGAACGACCTGATTCGCCGCTACAACTCTGGCGAGGGCGCCGCCCCCGTGGCGGCCGGCGGCACCGCGCCCGCGGCCCCCGCCGCCCCCAAGAAGTAGGCGGTCGCGCGTGATGGACATCCGCGACATCGAGCGCGTCCTCCCGCACCGCTATCCGTTCCTGCTCGTCGATCGGGTCACGCACATCGACGACGAGCGCATCGTGGCCGTGAAGATGGTCACGCGCAACGAGCCGCACTTCAACGGGCACTTCCCCGGGCATCCCGTGATGCCGGGCGTCCTGATCATCGAGGCCCTGGCGCAGGCCGGGGCGCTCTACGCCGCGCGGCTGACGAAGTTCGATCCGGAGCGCCAGGTCATCTACTTCATGGCCATCGACAAGGCGAAGTTCCGCAAGCCGGTGATTCCTGGCGACCAGCTGACCCTGGAGGTGACGCCTCTTCGCAAGGGGGGCGCCATCTGGAAGCTGCGCGGCGAGGCGAAGGTGGGCGAGGTGCTGGTGGCCGAGGCCGAGTTCATGGCCAGCATCCAGCCGCGAACGGCGCCCGCCAAGACGGAGCCGGTCTCGGACGCGTCGTCCAACGATTCGGGGAGCTAGGGCAGGGCCGACGAGCTATCGTCAGCCCTCGCCGCCGATGCTTCGTCCCCGTCATCGTCCGGCCGTTCGCAGGGCCTTCTGGTCGACGCTCGTCGTCCTGGGGCTCGGCGCCAGCGGCTGCCACCGCGCCCGGCTTCCCCCGAAACCGGACGGCGCGGCGGTCGTCGTCGCCGCCGAAGAGCCAGCCGCCGAGGTCGGCTTCACCATGGCCGACGAGGTGGAGCCGAACGATCTGCTGGCGAACGCGCAGCCCTTGTCCCCGTCGACCGAGACCGGCGCCGGGGTGGTGGGGCGCCTCGTGTCGGCGCCGGGGTCGAAGGCGAAGGACGTCGATCTGTTCCGGGTGGTGGTGCCGCCGCCGGCCGTGGTGTCGGCGGGAGCGGACGGCGCCGTGGCCGCGCCCCGTCAGCGCCTGGGGATCGAGGTGCACCCGGATCCGGGCTCCGTGATCGCGGTCGATGTCCTCGACGATCAGGGGCACGCGCTGATCAGCGCCGTCGGCGCGACCGCCGGCGAGGCCGAGGGCGTGCCCAACCTGACCGTCACGCCTGGGAACGTCTTCGTGCGGGTCAGGCCGGGCCCCGTGCCCGGAGGAGCGGGCGCGGCGGTCGCTCAGAAAAAGGACGCCGCGCCCCCCACGGCGGGCGGCTACCGTCTGACGGTCCGGCTGCTCGCCTTCGAACCGGGGGACGAGGTCGAGCCGAACGGCAAGGCGGCGCTGGCCAGCGAGGTCAACGCCGAAGGGGACATCGCCGGGTTCCTGGGATGGCGCCATGACGAGGACTGGTTTCGTGTTCCCACGGCGGGCCTGCCCGAGGGGGGCTTGCTGTCGGCCGATCTCGAACCCGTCGAGGGGGTGGCCGCGTCGCTGTCGGTCTACGACTCGGTCGAGCACAAGATGATCGAGCAGCACGGACGGCGGGGCGATCGGGTGGCGCTGCGCAACGTTCGCCTGCCGTCCTCGGACCCCAACGTCTACGTGGTGGTGGCCGCCGACAGCGGCCGCAACCTCGACAAGCGGTACACGCTGCGGCTGCGGGTCGAGGACGCCAAGTCCGACAGCGAGGTCGAGCCCAACGATGACCCGGCCCACGCCGTTCCGCTGGTCGATGGGACCTTGACCGGAACGCTTGGCCCGGGAGACGCCGACGTCTTCCGTTACACCGTCCCCGAGCCGACCGAGCTGAGCATCGACGTGGCGCCGCCCCCCCACGTCGACGTCCTGGTCGATGTGCTGCGGGACGACGGCACCGTCGCCATGAAGGTCGACTCGGGCAAGCGCGGCGTCGCCGAGAAGATCCCGAACCTGTATGTCGCCGGCTCGGTGCTGTTGCGCCTGTCTCCCACGAAGGGGGACGGCAACCTGGACGATCCCTATCGCATCACGGTTGCTGGTCGCCCCATCGAGGCGGGTGCCGAGCACGAGCCGAACGGGACGGCCACCACGGCCACGGCGCTGCCGGTCGGGGTGACGGGGTCCGGCCTCATTTTTCCGAGGGGTGACATCGACTTTTGGACGGCCAGCGCCGTCCCCACCGACACCGCCTCGGGGAACGGCGGGTCGCTGTCGGTCAACGTTCGTGGCATCGCTGGCTTGACCCTGGACGTGCGCGTGCGCGCCCTCGCGGGACGGGAGCTGGCCCGCTTCCGGGTGGGCAGCGACGGCTCGGCGCCGACCCGCGTGCTACCGCAGGGGGAGGCGTGCTGCCTGATCGAGGTGCGGGACGCCATGGGGCGCGCCGCCAATCCGAAGGATCGCTACACGCTGTGGGTCACGCCGTAGCGACTTCGGCGCGACAAGGCCGCAAAGATTTCTGTCTCGTGCAAGCCACTGTGATCGCTAATGATCACTTTAGCTCGGTCCCGATTCCGCCGATCCACGTCTTGACTAAGAGGCAGGGATATTGCAGGAGGTTAGGAGAGGATTTCCATGCTCGAGCCCTGGATCATCGAACAGATCCGACGCCGGGAAGAAGAGGAGCGGCGCAAGCAGGACCGCCCTCAGCTGGATATCCCTGTGGAGGACGAACGGATCGAGCACTGGCGCAAGCGCCAGGAGGACGATCGCCGCGGGGAGCGCGGCCGCCCCGACGAGGACGAGGACGCGCCAAAGCGGGGCGTCATGATCATCGACTTCGGTTGAAGAATCTGGCTGGAAGTCACCGAATTCCTTGTGTGGGCCGTCGACCGCGACCGAGCCGGACTGCTGGATCGGTGAACCGGGCGGTCCGATGGCGAGGAGCACGAAACGTCTGATTTTTGGACGTGCCGGAGGGGTGGGCGTTAGATGGCCTGATGCACTCTGAAGCCGCGGAGGGGGTGGACGATTCAGGGAGCACGGTTTCCGCTCCCGAGCTTCCGACGGCTGTCCATCGGGGCACCCTTCATCCCGCCGGCTTCGTGGGACGCGATGGCGAGTTCCAGGCCCTCGACGCGGCGCTAGAGCGCGCCGTGAAGTTCCGGGCGCCCCAGTTCGTCACCGTGCTGGGCCCACTGGGTATGGGGAAGACCCGGCTGTGGGCTGAATGGCTGGCCGAGATGACCGGTCCGGGTCTGCGCGTGACGCGGGTCGCGCTGTCGGCGCTGGGGCCGGATCCCGCCACCGGCAATCTGATCGGGGCGCTGCTGCGCCAGCGCTTCGGCATCGCGCCGCATCACGGGCCCGAGGCTGCGCTCGTGCAGTTCCGCAGCGAGATGCAGCGGGTGTTCGGCGATCGGCGGGTCGCCGAGGTGGCGGCCCTGCTGGGGCGCTTCCTGGGCTTCGACCTGCGCGAGAGCCCGCTGTCGCAGGCGCTCGCCACCACGCCGAACCAGGGCGCCGACCTCGCCCGCGCCGTGCTGTGTCGCTTCCTCGAGCAGGACGCCCACGAGTCGCCGCTGATTCTCGCCGTCGACGACCTGCACCTCGCCGACGACGAGTCGCTCGACATCCTGGAACGGCTCCCTCACGAGCTGGGCGAGGCGGCCGTCGTCGTGCTGGTCACGGCCCGACACGACCTGCTGGTGCGCCGCCCCGACTGGGGGCGCGGACAGGGGAGCTCGGTGCGGCTCGATCTGCCCCCGCTGTCGCGGCGCGATCTCGACGGGATGATCCGCTCGGTGCTGGACGCCACCAGCCCCGAGGCGCTCCCCACGGCCCTGGTCGATCGGGCGGTGAGTGAATCGGCCGGCAACCCTTACCTGCTCGAGCAGTTGCTGCACGTCTTCAGCCGGCAGGGCGTGCTGGTCACGAACGACGAGGAGGGATGGTGGTTCGACGCCGAGAAGGCGGAGGCCGAGCGGGTGGTCCTGGCGCCCGAACAGACGGGGCAGGGGCGCATCGCCAGCCTGTCGCCGAGCGAGCGGGACGTGCTGGCGCGCGCCGCCGTGTTCGGTCCGGTGTTCTGGACGGGCGGCGTCGTGGCGCTGGGGCGTCTCGGCGCCGAGCCCAGCGATCAAGTCGTGGTGTTCGGGCCGGACCCATCGATCCTGGAGAGCCGGGCCACCCTGGCGGCGCTGGCCAGCCGCGACCTGTTGCAGGAAACGCCCGAGAGCAGCCTGCCCGGTGACGTCGAGTGGACGTTCAAGCACCCGTCGGACGTCGAGCTTATCCTGGCGACCCTCGACGGCACGCTGCTGGCGGAGCGCCGGCGTTTCGCCGCGCAGTGGCTGGAGAGCCGCGGTGGTGGAGGGCGCGAGGCCCGCTTCGAGATGCTGGGCGAGCTGTACGAACGGGGCGGGGACGGGCGGCGGGCGGCCTACTGTTTTCTCTCGGCGGCGGAGGACGCGCGCCATCGCGCCGAGGCGGCGCATGCGCGGACGCTCTACCTGCGCGCCGTTCGCCTGATGGCCAGCGACGACGCGGTCGCGAAGATGGACGCGCACTACGCGCTCGGCGATCTGGCGTCGCGCCTGGGCCGGACGCGCGAGGCGCTGGTGCACTTCCAGGACATGTTGCGCCTGGCGTGGCGGCTCGACCTTCCGGCGAAGGGTGGGGCGGCGCACGTCCGCCTGGGTCGGCTGCACGCCATGCTGGGGGAGCACCGAGCGGCGGTCATGCACCTCGAGGTGGCGCGCGAGCTGTTCGAGGTGGCGGGCGATCTGCCGGGAATCGCGTCGACCCTGGACGACGTGGGGCGGGTCCACCTGCTGGGAGGCGAGCCCGAGGCCTCGCTCGAATGTCACCGGGCCGCCTTTCAGGTGCGCGATCAGCTCGGCGACGATCGCGGCAAGGGGCTGGCGCTGGCGCGCATGGGGCAGGTCGAGCACGAGACGGGTGATCTGGTGGCGGCGGAAGGGCACATTCGCCAGGCCATCGAGCTGCGGCGCCGGGCCGGCGATCGGCAGGGGATGGTGGCGTCGCTGCTGGATCTGGGCGCGCTCGAGCGCGACCTGGGGCGGGTCGAGCAGGCGATCTCGATCCTGGAGGATGGCCAGGCGCTGGCGCGCGAGCTCGGTGAGCGGCTCTACGAGTGCAGCCTCGCCATCGCGCTCGGCGACTGCTGGTTGACGCAGGCACGCCCCGCCGACGCGCGCCCTTACTTCCTGGAAGCGAAGGAGATCGCCTCCCAGTTCGGCGCGAAGGCGTTGCTGGTCGAGGCGTCGCGCGGGCTGGCCGAGGTCGAGCTGGCGGGGGGGGCGGCGCTGGAGGCGCGAGACGAGGCGCGCGCGGCGTTCGAGCTGGCCGAGAAGATCGGGGCGCCGCCGCTGGCCGGCGCGGCCCTGCGCGTGGTCGCCGCCGCCGTCGGCATGGGCGCGCCCGGCGATGCCGAGCTGGGTGGCGCGCGCGAGATGTTCGATCGCGCGGTGGAGATTCTGAGCAACGTCGCCTCGGAGCTGGAACTGGGCCGCACGCTGGCGGCGTACGCCGAGTTCGAGGAGCGGGTGGGGCGGCGCGCGGTGGCGCGCGATCTGCGCCGTCAGGCCAACCTGATCCGGGAGAAGACCCGCACGGTGGGAACGTCGGAGCGGCTGCGGCGAGGGCGAAGCGTCGGAACGGGCGCGCTGCTGGCGACGAACGAGGCCGACGCCTAGCGGGCGCCGTCAGTCGCGCTCGGTCATCCGGCCCAGCCAGTAGTCGATGTCGAAGGACGGATCGCCGGTCAGGTAACGCCACAGCTTGATGCGGTTGACGATCTCCAGCCGCGCCTCGCTCCCCGCGAAGGCATGCTCGTGGCGCAGCGTCTGGACGACGGCGGGGTCGTCGAGATCGGTCACGTCCCAGAGGCGAAGCTGGCGGTGAGCGGGGCCCAGGCGAAGCTTGAACATGGTGCGCGGGCGGTCGGTGCGGTTCGGTTGACCGCAGTGCCAGATGCCGTGATGGCACACGATCAGCGTCCCGGCCCGGCACACGGTGGCCAGCTGTCCGCGAAAGTTCTGGGCCCGCGCGATGTCGAGCTCGTTGGCGCGTCGCAGGTGGCTGCCGGGTAGCAGCATCGTCCCCCCCATCTCGCGGGGCGTGTCGTGGAAGAAGAACAGCAGCTGGATGTCGAAGGCCAGCGGTCGCGGATCGAGGACGGCGTCGGCATGCCAGGGCTGGCTCCACGGCTGACGGGCCCCGATGACGTGGGCGTAGTGGTGATCGTACAGGGCCCCGGGGCCGACCAGGCTCTCGATGATGCCCGCCACGCGCGGCAGGCGCAGCACCGGACCGATGGCCGGCGAGCCGGTCCACAGCTCGTCGAGGGGGCGCCCGGCCAGTCGGACCTGGGGGCTACCGGCCGGCGCTTTCCAGGGGGTGGGCGCGGTGCCCGAGGCGAGCTCGGCCAGGGCGTCGCGCGCCAGCGCCGGCTCGACCAGCTCGTCGAACCGGAGAAAACCGTGGGCGACGAAGGCCGCCATCTCCTTCGAGCTCAGGGGCACGCCGTCCGCCACGTCAGCGCCCCGTTCCGTCGACGAGCTTCTCGAGGACGAACTCGAAGCGCAGCAGCCCCGTCTCGTGCTCGCGCCCCGGCGCGGCCGCCACGACCGCGGGGACCTGCATGACCCGCCAGCCGTCCTTCATGGCCGCCAGGACCGAGTCGTAGGGGGGCTGATCGGCGTCGCCCGCCATCGTCGTGGTCCGCCCCGTGCCGTCGAAGAACGACCAGGCCACCACGGCGCTGGTCGGGTTCGGGTTGGCGAGGCAGAGAAACAGCAACTGCTGGCGCACGGTGCCCGTTCAGTCTGTCACGGGACCAGCCCGACGCCCGCGAAAATCCCGGCGCAAGCGGGGCGGGCCCTACTTCTTCTTGATGTCGTCGATCTTGGTCAAGATGCGGTCGGCCGACCACTTGGGCAACAGGAAGACGTCGGAGCCGACGGCCGCGTTGTAGTTGACCTTGTCGGCCGTCTCGTCGCCTATCTTCAAGGTGCAGCTCTTCTTCTTGTCCTTGCTGGTGGCGACGATGACCGCCTTCGGCTTGGCCAGACCGTTCGCCTTGGGCGACTGATCGGCCGCGAAGCCCGTGGCCTTCCAGTCCTTGAAGGCGCTGGCGATGGTGCTCACCTTCGCCGGATCGATGGTCAGATCCTTGGGCTTCGTGGCGTGCCACTCGTCTTTTCCGGCCTTCTTGCCGCCCGTCTTGTCACCCTTGGCCGGTCCCTTGGCCATGGTGTACGAGTCCTTGTCGTGCGTCACCTCGACCTGGCCCAGGTCGACGTCGCTGATGTCGCAAACCGTCTTGTCGCGCAGGTCGATGGGGTGCTTGTCGACGCGGTCGACGTTGTAGCGCTTGACCAGGTAGATCTGCGCCGCATCGGCCGTCTTCACGTAGGTGTCGTCGGCGCCCTTTTTATTGCCGATCAGCACGCTCACCGGCTTCCCGCCCTTCAGCGAAACGGTGATCGTGTTGGCGGGGCTGTCCAGCCCGGTCGTGGTCGGGGTGAGCGCGCCGGCGAAATCGTTGGTGACCCAGGTGGCCAGGGTCGACACGATTCCGGCCGGGACGGTGCTGTCGAGCTTGTCGACCTTCACCGAGGATTCGACGACGCTCCACTTGTCGCCGCTCTCCTTCTTCAGGACCGCATGACCGCCGTCCCGCGACTTGAGCTCGATCTTCTCGACGTCGGCTGGATTGAACTTCGTGATGGTCTTGTCGCGCCAGCCGGCCGTGTCGCGGTCGAGGTTGAAGCGAAACGACCCCAGCCCCTGCCAGATTTCGTCCTTGCCCGGGATGCGCACCAGCGTGTTTCCGCCAACGCTCTTGCCGACCAGCAGCTCGGCCACCACCTGATCACCCTTCTTGATGGCGACCTTCAAGGCCTTGTCGTCGACCTCGAATTCGGCCTGCTTCGCCTTCTGGTCGCTCACGACGTTGCCGAATTCGAGCTTGTCGATGGCCTCGAACGCCTGCTTCGCCACCGCCTCGTCCGCCGTGAAATTCTCGGGCGCGACGATCTTGTACTTGTCGCCGTCCCGCTTGATGGTGGTCGTCGACGTCCCCTTCGTGACGGTGAGCGTGTCGTACGCGCCAGCCGTCAGCTTGGGGATGGGGCGGGGCCGCTCGCCGACGATCTGCCCCTTTTCGGGCTGGCGCAACACCACGAAGGCGACGACGGCCAGGATACCCAGCAGGGCGAGTGCGGTCAGAGTCTTCCGGTTCATGGTCCTAGTCCTTGGACGTCAGTGATGAGGGAAAATGAAGGTGAAGGCAGGGCGGCTACAGCTTCTGCCCTTGACGTCGCCGTCCGCGCACCCGCCAGCGGAAGATGCCGAAGGCGCAGAATGCCAGCGGGATCCCCAGGATGTTGAACGCCTTGATCGCCGCCACCTTCTGATCGGGATCGAGCTGGATGGGGCGCGACGTCACGGTCTTGGCCCGCACCGGCGCCAGCGCCTCGTCCTCCAGCACCCAGCCGATCGCGTTCAGCAGGAACTGGGCACCGTTGCCGTAAATGGGCAGATAACGCGACATCTGGAAGTACTCGTCCGACGCGAAGTCGGAGTCGCCCATCACCATGAGGCGGACCTTCTTCTTCGACGCGGCCGCGTCGGGCGCCGACATGCCAGCCGCGGCGGGGGCGGGGGCGGGCGCCAGCGCGCTGTGCAAGGTGCCTTCGTAAGCGTAGCCGAGCGCGAACGGACCCTTGTCCTTCGACTCTTCCAGCTTCGTCCCCTGCGTGTACATGAAGAACCCGCTCGTCTTCCAGCTGCCGGCGGAGCTCTCGGCGAGCTTCCAGAGCCTTCCGTTGGCCGGCTTGCCCGCCTTGAGCGGGCCCACCAGCTCGACCGAGCTGGCGTACGGGAACACGATGGCGTTGATCCCCGCGGTGATCGTGAAGTCCTTGTCCTGCGGCTTGTCGATCTCGACGCCGACGAACATGGGCGCGTTCGCCAGCATGCGCCGTCCGCCACCGACATCCACGGGGCCCGGGGCGTTCTGGCGACCGTCGAGGATGAAGTCCTGGTCGACGCTGAAGCCGTAGCCCTTCAACAGCTCGCCCAGGCCGCTCTCGTTCGCCTGGCCCACCTTCGGCATCGCCCCTTCCATCTCGGGACGGCCCCCCTTGGGCGCGCTCATCACCATGCCGTCGATCAGGAAGATGGCGCCCTTGCCCTTCATCAAAAAGGCGTCGATCTCCTTTCGCCCCTTGTCGTCGAACGCCTGCTTGGGGCCGCCCACCAGCAACCCGTCGACGTCATCCGGGATGGCCGCCGAGGAAGGGTTGATCGTGGTCGTCTCGAACTCCTGGGACAGGACGTGCTGCAACGTCTGGAAGCCCTGGCTCAGGTCGAGCTCGCCATGACCGGTGGTGAGGGCCAGCTTGCGCTTCTTCTGCGTCATCCGCTTGATGAGCGACGACAGCTGGTACTCGAGCCCCTCGGGGCTCACGATCTCCGCGATGGCCTCGCTCTTGCCGTTGTACTCGACGCACAAGCCCAGGTAGTACGAGCCGACCTCGAACTTCTGGTCCTCCAGCTTCTGGATCTGCAGCTTGTGGACGCCGCAGGTGGTCGCTTCGTCCTCCAGCTTCTTCTCCACCGGATCGACCGCCTCGAAGCGCAGCTTGCCCTTCGAGTTCGAGCGGTACTCGTCCAGCAGGTCCCGCACGTAACGCGACATCGATTTCAGCTCGGAGGGGAGGGAGTCCGATATGTAAGCCTTGATGTTGACGTAGTCCTTCAAGTCGCGGACGACGTCCTTCGACGCTGGCGAGAGCGTGTAGACCTTGGCTTCGGTCAGGTCCAGGCGTCCGAAGACCCGGGTGGAGATCAGGTTGACGGCGGCGACGATGCCGATCACCAACACCAGAAAGAAGGCGGCGTTCGCGGCGACCGAGCGTTTCTTCTTGTCCATGCTCATGATGGCTATTTCCACTTTCGCGATTGCAGGGACGTGGTGGCGATGAGGAGCGTCACCACGATGACCGAGACGTAATAGAGGACGTCGCGCGAGTCGATCACGCCGCGGCTCACGTTCTCGAAGTGCGAGTCAGTGCTGAGGAACGAGACGATCGACTGAAGCTTCTCGGGGACGAAGGGGAGCACCTTGCCGAACAGGAACAGCGCGAAGCAGATCCCGAACGAGATGATCAGCGAGACGACCTGGTTGCGTGTGAACGACGAGGCCATGACGCCGATGGCGACGTACGAGCCGCCCATCAGCAGAAGGCCCAGGTAGCCGCCCATCGCCGGGCCCTTGTCGAGCGGTCCCAGCTTCGCCACGGTGACGGCGAACACGAGGGTCAGCGCCAAGGTGGTCACCAGCAGCGCCATCGCCGCCAACCACTTGCCCACCACCACCTCCCAGTCACGAACCGGCATCGTGATGAGGATCTCGATGGTGCCGGAGCCCTTTTCTTCCGCGAGCAGCCGCATGGTGATGGCGGGGGCGAAGAAGCAGAACATCAGCGGCGCCAGGCTGAAGAACGCCCGCATGTCCGCCTGCTTCTCGACGAACAGGTTGTTGAAGAAGAAGAAGCCGAACACGATGGTGAACACCGTGACGACGATGTAAGCGACGGGCGAATTGAAGTAGGTGCGGATCTCGCGCTTGGAGATGACGAGGGCGGGGCTCATGGGCGGGCCTCCTCGCTGCGCGCCGGGGCGTCGCCAGCGATGTCGTTCGTGGTGAGGTGGCGAAAGACGTCTTCCAGGCTGACCGACTCGCGCACCAGCTCGAGCAGCGGCCAGTGGTTGTCGACGGCGGCCCGGAAGATGGCGCGCCGCAGATCGGTGTCGCCGGCACTGTCGAGGACGAAGCCCGAGGCGCCCGTCTCGACCGCCAGCTTTTCGCAGCGGGCCACGCCGCTGATGGTCGCCAGCTTGTCGCGGACGGCGTCCTGGGCGGCGCCGTTCGACTCGACGATGACCCGGTAGCGGCTCCCCTTCTCGCGGGCGCGCAACGCCTCGGGCGTGTCGTCGGCCACCAGCTTGCCGCCGCTGATGATCAGGATGCGCGAGCAGGTCGCCTGCACCTCGGGGAGAATGTGCGTCGACAGGATGACCGTCTTCTCCTGTCCCAGCTCCTTGATGAGCTGGCGGATCTCGACGATCTGGTTGGGATCGAGACCGCTCGTCGGCTCGTCGAGGATGAGGATGTCCGGGTCGTGGAGCATCGCCTGCGCCAGGCCCAGCCGCTGGCGATACCCCTTCGACAGCTCGCCGACCAGCTTGCCGGCCACGTCACCGAGGCCGCAACGACCACCGATCTCCTTGATGCGACGGCCACGCTTGCTGGGGTCCATCTGGCGCATCTCGGCCGCGAACTCCAGATATTCTTGCACCGTCATGTCGCGGTAGAGCGGCGTGTCCTCGGGCAGGTAGCCGAGGCGCTTGCGCACCTCCAGCGAATCGTCGAATACGTCGTGGCCGGCGACCGTGGCCACCCCGCTCGTCGGCGCGATGTAACAGGTCAGCATTTTCATGGTGGTGGATTTCCCGGCCCCGTTGGGTCCCAGAAAACCGAGCACCTCGCCCTTGCGGACGTTGAACGTGACCTTGTTCACGGCCGTCACAGGCCCGTATTCCTTGGTCAGGTTCTCGACGCGAATCATCAGGTCCGACATCGTTTCCTCGTCTACTTGTGATTTGGTGGAGCCCCTCGTTTGGGGCCAGGAACCAAGCTCCAAGGCCGGCTATTCCCGGCGGGATCGGTTTTTTCAGTCGGGGGTACCTACGACGCAAGTCACGAGGGTGTCAAGCCCCGCGCTCACCAGCCGGCGCGAGGGACCGCCGCTGGCGGGGGACCTGTCACGAGACTTGTCGCGACGCCGGCCGACTTCAGGGCGCGCGCGGCCGCCGGGGGGCGCGCTTGCCGGGGTGCACGAGCACCGGTTCGAGGGGCTCCAGCGAGGCCAGCCACCGCTCGGCGATGTCGCGCCCGGCGCGTTCCAGCCGCGCTGGAACGAGGCGCGCCAGCAGCGCGCGTCCCCGTTCGCGGAGCGCATCCGAGAGCGCATAACGTTTCTTGAAGCGCGCGAGCTCGGCCGCGGTGAGCGGCCGGAACGTGTCCGCCTGAGCGTTGGCCGCCGAGTCGTCGTCGAGCAACGCTCCGACCAGCGCCGTTCGCGCCAGCACGCCACCGTCGATGGCCGTGCGGTCCGCTGGCTCGACGCCGGCGAGCGCCTGGGCCTCGAGCAGGGCGGGGCGAACCCCCAGCCCGAACAGCATCGCCTGCGCGGTGGCGGCGCGCTCGATCGACGCCGTCAGCCGCGCCAGGTCGGTCAGCGAGGCGATGGGCCGCTCGCCATTCGCCGGTGGCTCGTCGAGGAGGCGAGGGAACTGCGGGTAGAGCTGGTTGACGCTGGCGAGCACCGTCGCCTCCGGTTCCTCGACCAGGTCGAGATCGGAGACGGCCGAGAAGGGCCCGCGGCGATGGAGCGCGCGGGCGAGCGCCCGGACCTTGCCCACCAGCGCGACCCCCACCCGAAACAGCCGGCCCAGCGCCACCGTGCGCACGGCGTCGACGGCGCGATCCTCGTCGAACGCGCCGTTCTGGCGGGCCAGGTACTCCACCCCCAGATCGAGGGTCGCGCGCAGGCGACCGAGGTTGGTCGCCACCGCGTCGTCGTTCGAAGGATCGACCCGCTCGGCGGCCAGAAAGCGGTTCGCCAGCGCCACCAGCGCCGCGTGCAGCTCGGTCGTCTCGGCCACGTCCGTCACGCGCGCCAGCGCTTGTGCGAACGGAGACGTGCCGTCGAGCTCCGCAGCCAGGGCCGGGGGGAGGGGGCCGCTGTCGCTTTGCGCATCGACCCGTCCCACGGGACGAACGCGGGTCCCCGGACGCAGCTCGCCAATGCGAACCGATGCCGGATCGATGGGGCGAAAGATCTCGCGCGCTTCGACGGCGTCCTCGTAGCCCAGGTCCTGCAACCGGCCCTGCCGCCAGCGGAAGGCCATCTCTTCGAGATCCGAGTCGAGCTCGGCCTTGACCGCCACGAGAATGCGGCGGGCCAGGTTCAAGTCGGTGCGGTACAGCTGATCGATGATCTGCATCAACGCATCGGCCGACTGCGAGTGCTCGGTGTCGACGGGCGCCTCGTCGGTCGGATCGGGCGACGGTGGGCCGTCCGGCGATTCGGCGCGATATCCCGTCACGTCGAGCACGAACAGGCCGTCGGGCGTGGGATAGAACGCCCCCTCCGGCTCGTCGGGGGGCGGCTCGATCTCCAGGTCGTAGACCCGGGCCCCCTTGCGGATCATCAACGCCACCAGCTCGATGTCGAGCCCGGCCACCCAGCGCGCGATCGTCTCGCTCGGCATCGCCGCGACCAGGAAGATCCACTCGTCGAGGCGCTGGGGGGAAAGCCGATCGCCCTCCCACAGAGCCAGATCCAGCACCACCTGCACCTGCTCGACGCGCGCGTGGGCCAGCAAATCGGCGTGATCGCTCAGCGCGCCGGCACGAAGAAGGTCGTACAGCTCGTCGCCGCGCAGGGAGCGGATGGCGAGCTCCGGGCTCGACGAATCGAGGAGCGCGTCGAGGCGGCGCTGCCGGACGTCCTGGGCGTGGCGGGCCCGGAAGCGGGACAGCGAGACGACATTTCCAGCGGATTCCACGGAAGGGCTCGGGAGCTCATCGGTCGTCTCATTGCTCATGGATCACGGTATTGTGGCACGGACTTCCGCAGCGTCATGTTGTCGACGATCATTCATACCATCCGCCGCCACGCGCTCCTCGAAGCCGGGGAGCGCGTGCTCGTCGCCGTCTCCGGTGGTCCCGATTCGATGGCGCTGCTGGCGGCGCTGTGGGAGCTGGCCCCGCGGCTCGGCCTGACTCTCGAGGTCGTCACCGTGGATCATGGCCTCCGTGACGTCACCGCCGAGCTGGCGCTGGTGGAGGAGCGGGCCGCCGCGCTCGGGCTTCCCTGGCATCGCGTCGCCGTCGATGTGCGCGCGGCCGGCGTGAGCCGCGGGCTTCAGGAGGCCGCGCGCCGCGCCCGACTGGCGGCGCTGGCCAAGCTGGCGACGAAGCAGGGCTGCCGCTCCGTGGCGCTCGGTCACCAGGCGGACGACCAGTCGGAGACCGTCCTGTTTCGAATCCTGCGCGGCACCGGTCCGCGCGGGCTGGCGGGGATTCCCTATCGTCGGGCGCCGTTCGTCCGGCCGCTGCTGGACGTGACCCGCGCGCAGGTGCTGGCCTACCTGCGCCGGCGCAGCGTCCTCTTCGCGAGCGATCCCTCCAACGCCGACCTGCACTTCGCGCGGGCGCGGCTGCGGCACACGGTGCTGCCGCTGCTTCGCAAGGAGAACCCGCGGGTCGACGAGGCGTTGCGCCGGCTGGCCGTCGAAGCCGCGGCGGGGACCAGCGAGCCCCTGCCTGTGATCGCGGCGGCGGAGGCCGCGGGCGCACACGTTTCCGGCAGATTGCGGACGGCCTTGATCGAGGCGGCCCGACGAGGGGGGACGCGTTCCTTCGACGTGGCGGGAGGGGGACGGCTGGACGTGAGCTACGGTCGGCTGATCGCGGGGGGCCGTCCCCCGGCCGCGCTTCACACGACCGGAGAGCGGACGATCCCGGGAGCCGGCACCTTTGTTCTCGGTCCGGAAACGGCGGTGATGCTCCGCGAGGGAGACGAGCGCGTCGGCGTCGCGGATGAGGCTGACGACTGGGCCTGGTTCGACGCCGAAGGGCTGTCCTGGCCGCTGGTGCTGCGCTTGCGGCGGCCAGGGGATCGCATGCGCCCCCGCGGCGGCCGAGGCAGCCGCAAGCTGTCCGACCTGTTGATCGACGCCAAGGTGCCGAGGGGGCAGCGGGCGAGCCGCGCCGTCGTCACCGACGCCGACGGAGAGCTGCTGTTCGTGCCCGGGCTCCGGCCGTCGTCGGCGGGCGCCCCCACGAAAATCACCCGACACCTTGTCGGAATGGCCGGCGTGCCAATATTACAGGGACTTACTTTTAGCGGCCCCCAAGGTTGACCCATTGATCTTTGGAAGCAATACTCCTCTGATTCTGTTCTAAATTCGGCTCATCCCTCGGCCGATAGGGGGGACGAGGCTTGATGAAAGGACCACGCGTGCGCCAGGGACATAAGACATTTCTCGTCTGGGTGATGCTCATCTTCGCCTTTTTCGTCGTGTACCAATTTCTGAGCGGTAACCGACCCGACGATCATCGCGTGGCGTTCTCGATATTCATGACGGACGTCGACCAGCACCCCGAGAAGTTCAAGGCAGGCTCGGCGATCCAGATTCGCAAGACGCAAGACGCGGCGGACTTCCGTGGCCAGCTGGCCACCGGAGAGAGCTTCATCTCGACGGGGCTGATCAGCGACAAGGTCCTGGAGCGGCTCGACAAGGCGCACCTGAACTACGACATCGCCAAGGAGCAGGAGAATTCCTTCTGGCAGCAGGTGCTGGTGACATGGCTGCCGATGGTGGTCCTGGTGGTGCTGTTCCTGCTGTTCATGCGGCAGCTCCAGGTGGGCGGGGGCAAGGCGATGAGCTTCGGCAAGAGCAAGGCGAAGCTGCTGTCCGAGAACCAGAAGAAGATGACGTTCGCCGACGTGGCGGGTATCGAGGAAGCGAAGGACGAGGTCGAGGAGATCATCGCTTTCCTCAAAGACCCCAAGAAGTTCACCCGCCTCGGCGGTCGTATTCCCAAAGGTGTTTTGATGATGGGTCCTCCGGGCACGGGCAAGACATTGCTTGCCCGCGCCATTGCCGGGGAGGCCGGGGTCCCATTCTTCTCTATTTCAGGCTCGGACTTCGTCGAGATGTTCGTGGGCGTGGGCGCGAGCCGGGTCCGCGATCTGTTCGAGCAAGGCAAGAAGAACGCGCCATGCATCATCTTCATCGATGAGATCGACGCCGTGGGCCGGCACCGGGGCGCGGGCCTGGGTGGTGGTCACGACGAGCGCGAGCAGACGCTGAATCAGCTGCTGGTCGAGATGGACGGCTTCGAGTCCAACGACGGCGTCATCCTCATCGCGGCGACGAACCGTCCCGACGTCCTGGATCCGGCGCTGTTGCGTCCGGGCCGCTTCGATCGCCGCATCGTGGTTCCTCGGCCCGACGTCAAAGGGCGGCTGGGCATCCTCAAGGTCCACACCAAGAAGACGCCGCTGGCGACGGGCGTGGATCTGGACGTCATCGCTCGCGGTACGCCCGGGTTCTCTGGCGCCGATCTCGAGAACCTCGTCAACGAGGCGGCGTTGCAGGCTGCCCGCGCCGACAAGGATCGCCTCGACAGCTCCGACTTCGAGATGGCGAAGGACAAGGTCCTGATGGGGCCGGAGCGCCGGTCGATGATCATCAGCGACAAGGACAAGCGGACCACCGCCTATCACGAGGCCGGTCACGCGCTGGTCGCCAAGATGCTGAAGCACGCCGATCCCGTCCACAAGGTGACGATCATCCCGCGCGGTCGCGCGCTGGGGCTCACGCAGTCGCTGCCTGCCGAGGATCGCCTCAACATGACGGCCGACGGTGCCCACGACATGATCGCCATGGCGATGGGCGGCCGCATCGCCGAGGACGTCATCTTCGGTCAGCTGACGACCGGGGCATCGAGCGACATCCAGCAGGCGACTGACACGGCGCGCCGGATGGTGTGCGAGTGGGGCATGTCCGAGAAGCTGGGGCCGCTCCACTTCGGTAAGAAGGACGCCGAGGTGTTCTTGGGCCGCGACTTCGCTGACGGGGGGCGTGAGTACAGCGAGCAGACGGCGATCGACATCGACGCCGAGGTGCGGCGCATCGTCACCGAGAACCACGAGCGGGCGCGGAAGATCGTGCTCGAGAACCTGGACAAGCTGAAGCTGCTGGCCGACGCCCTGCTCGAGTACGAGACGGTCGACGGCGCCGAGATCGACAAGCTGTTCGCCGGCGGCAAGCTCGAGCGGACCCCTTCGACGTGGGCTTCGGCCGGCGCGAAGGTGCCCCCTGAGAAGCGTCCGACGTCGGTGGAGCGTCCGTCGCGCCCGGGGATCTTCTCGCCGCCGCGACCGTTGCCGGATCCGGAGAAGGCCTGAAATCCGCGTAGGGGGGACTGATACCCGCAGGGGGGACTGCGTCCCCCCTACGAGACCCCCCTGATCGGACCGGACCTGAAGCGGGGGCGGAGTTGCTTGGCTGAGGGTGGCTCCGGCGGGCAGAGCCCGCCTTCGACTGCGGGGGACTTCGTCCTCTGCGACCCCTTGACGGAGACGGGGACGGAGATGGACGGAGACGGCTGAGGGGATGTAGATGGCGAGATGTTTGATTGTTGGCGTGCTCAATTGCACGCCGGATTCGTTCGCGGATGGGGGGCGGTTCTCGGATGTGGCGGGAGCCGTGGCGGCGGGGTTGGCGATGGCGGCGGAGGGGGCGGACTGGATTGACGTGGGCGGGGAGTCGACGCGGCCGGGGGCGCGCCCTGTTCCCGTCGACGAGGAGCTGGGACGGGTGATTCCCGTGATCGAGGCGCTGGCCGCTCGGCTGGAGCCGACCGTGGGAATCTCGATCGACACGTACAAGGCCGAGACGGCGCGGACGGCGATGGCGGCGGGGGCGCGGATCGTCAATGACGTCTCCGGGGGGCGGCTCGACCCATCGATCTTCGCGGCGGTGGCGGGGACGAATGCGACGATCGTGCTCGGCCATCTGCGGGGGGAGCCGGCCACCATGATGGAGAACGTGGTCTTCACCGACGTGGTCGCGGAGGTGGCCGGCGAGCTGGGCGAGCAGCTCGCCGCGGCCCGCGCCGCTGGCTGCACCAAGCTCTGGGCGGATCCCGGCATCGGCTTCGGAAAACGCGCCGAGCACAACCTGGCGCTGCTCGCCGACCTGGCCGCGCTGGGCGAGGCGGTCGGCGTGCCGTTGATGGTGGGGGTGTCGCGCAAGGCGTTCATCGGCCAGCTGACGGGCAAGCCGGTCGGCGCGCGTCAATTTGGAACGGCGGCCGCCGTTTCCGCCTGCGTGCTGGCGGGCGCGGGCGCCGTCCGCGTGCACGACGTCTCGGCGATGCGCGACGTCGTCGCCGTGGCCGAGGCGATTCGCGCGTCGAAAGCGCGGTAAGAGTTTCCCGTTCGGCAGGGGCCGCATATGATCGGCGCGACGATGAGCGGCGAAACCAGACGACTTTTCGGCACCGACGGCATTCGCGGCGTCGCCAACCGCGACCCCATGACGGCCGAGGTGGCGCTGCGCCTCGGCCGCGCGGTCGCGCGCCGGTTCCAGCATCCCAGCCGTCCGGGCCGGATCGTCATCGGCAAGGACACCCGGCTCTCCGGTTACATGCTGGAGAGCGCGTTGCAGGCCGGGATCGTCTCGGCGGGCGCCGACGTCATGCTGGTGGGGCCGCTGCCCACGCCGGGGATCGCCTTCATCACCTGGTCGATGCGCGCCGACGCGGGGGTGGTGATCAGCGCCTCGCACAACCCCTATCAGGACAACGGCATCAAGCTGTTCGCGGCTGACGGGTTCAAGCTGCCCGACGAGGTCGAGCTCCAGCTGGAGCGGCAGATGGCCGACATGGCGTCCGAGCGCACCGACATGCGCGGCGCCGTTTCCGAGGATATCGGCAAGGCGGTCCGCATCGACGATGCGGCCGGCCGGTACGTGCAGTTCCTCAAGAACGCCTTCCCCAAGGAGCGCACCCTCGAAGGGGTCAAGGTCGTCGTCGACTGCGCGAACGGCGCCGCCTACCACGTGGCGCCGCAGGTCTTCGAGGAGCTGGGCGCGGACGTCATCGCCCTGGGCGTCAAGCCGAACGGTCGCAACATCAACGATCAGTGCGGCGCGATGCACCCGCAGCGCATGGCGGAGGAGGTCGTTCGAGCGGGCGCCGCGCTGGGCGTGGCGCTCGACGGGGACGCTGACCGGGTGATCCTGGTCGATGAAAAGGGGAAGATCGTCGACGGGGACCAGATCATGGCGCTGCTCGGCACGCGGCTGCTGGCGGCCAACGCGCTCCCTGGACGGACCGTGGTCGGCACGGTGATGTCCAACCTGGGGCTGGAGCGGGCGCTGGCCGCCGCCGGTGGACGGTTGCTTCGCGTCGCCGTGGGCGATCGCTACGTCGTCGAGACCATGCGCGAGAAGGGGTTTCGTTTCGGGGGCGAGCAGTCGGGCCACCTGGTGTTTCTCGACCACGCCACCACCGGAGACGGCACGCTGGCGGCCCTCCGGGTGCTCGCCGTCATGCTCGAGGAAGGCCGTCCCCTGTCGGAGATCGCGGGCTCGGCGATGGTGAGGTATCCGCAGGTTCTGCTCAACTTCGCCGTCGTCGAGAAGAAGCCGCTCGCCGACTTGCCCGACGTCGGTCGCATCATCAGCCGAGTCGAGAATGCGCTTGGTTCCGAGGGGCGGGTCCTGGTGCGCTATTCCGGCACCGAGTCGAAGGCCCGCGTGATGATCGAAGGCCCGAGCGAGGCGGCGATCAAGGCGCACGCCGACGAGATCGCTCAGGTCCTCAAGCGCTCGCTGGGCGGCTAGCTCGAAGTCCTGCCTGCAACGTCATCACGGTCGGTGGGCCGGAGCGTCGACCGGCGCTCAATCGAACGGCAACCTCGGAACCGCGAGATATACTGGGGCGTCATGCCCCCTCGTCTTTACGTCAACATCGATCACGTGGCGACGCTGCGCCAGCAGCGCGGCACGCGTTACCCGGACCCGGTCGTCGCGGCGGCGCTCTGCGAGCAGGCCGGCGCCGACGGCATCACGGCGCACCTGCGCGAGGATCGCCGGCACATTCAGGATCGCGACATCCGCGTGCTGCGCGAGACCGTGCGCGGGGTGTTCAACCTCGAGATGGCGGCGACGGAGGAGATGGTGAAGATCGCGCTCGAGGTGCGTCCGGACTTCTGCACGCTGGTGCCCGAGCAGCGGGCCGAGCGCACGACGGAAGGGGGCCTCGATGTCTCGGCGGGCGGCCCGCTCGAGCGCATGGTGGCGACGTTGCGGCAGGGGGGGATCGGGGTGAGCCTGTTCATCGATCCCGAACCGGCGGCGGTGGCGCGCAGCCGCCAACTGGGCGCGGCGACGGTCGAGCTGCACACGGGATATTATTGCGACGCGCCTGCTCGTTCTCCGGAAGCCGCTCGCCAGCTGCGCCGCCTCGAGGCCGCCGCGCGCGCCGCCGCCGAGCACGGGCTGCGCCTCGGCGCCGGTCACGGGCTCGATCAGTCGAGCGTCGGGCCGGTCGCCGCGCTTCCCCACCTGGAGGAATTGAACATCGGGCACGGGCTGGTGTCGCGCGCGGTGCTGGTCGGCATGGAGCGCGCGGTCGTCGAGCTTCGCGCCGCCATCGCGGCTGGCGCGGTGGCGGGGACGGGCGCTTGATCGTCGGAGTGGGGTTGGACGTCATCCCCATCTCGCGGATCGCGACGATGCTGGCGCGCTACGGCGTCAAGCTGGAGGAGCGCCTGTTCACCCCCGAGGAGCGGGCGTATTGCCGCGGTCGCGGCCTCCCCGAGCAGCACTTCGCCGCGCGCTTCGCCGCGAAGGAGGCGCTGGTGAAGGCGCTGGGGGCGCCCGCGGGATTGCGTTGGCAGGACGTCGCGGTGCTGCCCGGGCCAGGTGGCGCTCCCGAGCTGCACCTGAACGGAGAGGCGGCGCGGGCGGCGCAGGCACGCGGCGTGGTGAAGCACCATGTCTCGCTGACCCACGCGGGGGACATCGCCGCCGCGGTGGTGGTCCTGGAGCGCACGCCGTGAATTTTCCACCGGTGCTGACCGCCGCCCAGATGCGGCAGTTCGACGGCGACGCCAGCCGCGCCACCGCGTTGCCCAGCTTGATCCTGATGGAGAACGCGGGACGGGGCGTGGCCGACGTCTTGCGGGTTCGCTGTCCTGGCCCGCGGATCGTCTGCGTGCTGTGCGGCGCGGGCAACAACGGCGGCGACGGCTTCGTGGTGGCGCGCCACCTGGCGGCGGAGTCGCATCGGTCGGGCGGGTACGACATCCGGGTGCTGCTGGCGACGGCACGGTCGAAGCTCGCTGGTGATGCCGCGGCGATGCTTCGCGCGCTGGCGGGGCTGCCGGGGGTTTCCGTCGTCGAACAGGCGACGGCGTCGAAAGACGACTGGAGCCGCTCGCTCGCGGAGGCCGACGTCGTCGTGGACGCCCTGCTGGGGACGGGCCTGCGCGAGGAGGTACGCGGGACCATCGCGGCGGCCATCGCGGCCGTGAACGAATGCGCCGCCCTGAAGATCGCGGTCGACATCCCCTCCGGCGCGGACGCCGAGACCGGGCTGCCTCACGGTCTGGCGGTGCGTGCCGACGTCACCGTGACGATGGGGGCGCGCAAGCTCGGGCTGGTCCTCGATCCGAACGTCGGCATGGGGGAGATCGAGGTCGTGTCGCTGGGCGTTCCCGTGGTGATACCGGTCAGCGCGGGCCCGGGCGCGTTCTGGGTCGACGAGGGGGGCGTGCGCGCGCTGCTGCCGGCGCGGCGCGGGAGCTCGTACAAAGGGGACGGCGGGCACCTGCTCGTGGTGGCCGGCTCGGCGGGAAAGTCGGGCGCGGCCTGGCTCACGGCGCGGGCGGCCCTGCGCGCGGGCGCCGGTCTGGTCACCGTGGCCTCGACGGCCGCGGGCCAGGTGGCGCTCGACGCAAAGGTGGTCGAGGAGATGACGGCGCGCTATGCCGACGAAGGGGACGACGCCGACGCCGGCAGCTTCGCCGCGATCGAGAAGTTGCTGGCGCGGCCGCACCTGCGGGCCGCGGCGCTCGGTCCCGGAATTCCGACCGGGCCGGGCATGTGCGCCCTGGTCGAACGGATGGTGACCGAGGTGGCGGTGCCGATGGTGGTCGACGCCGACGGGCTGAACTTGATGGGCGGGGAGGGGGCGCCGCTTCTGGCCGGGGCGAAGGCGCCGCGCGTGGTGACGCCGCATCCGGGCGAGATGGCGCGCCTGGTGGGGCGGTCGTCGACCGAGGTGCAGGGTGACCGGGTGGGGATCGCACGGGCGTTCGCCGAACGGAGCAAGGCGGTCGTCGTCTTGAAAGGGGCGCGCACCTTGGTGGCCGCGCCGACCGGCGAAGTCTTCGTCAACCCGGCCGTCGAGCCGGCGCTGGGGACGGCGGGGAGCGGCGACGTTCTGACCGGCGTGATCGGCGCCTTGCTGACGCAGGGGCTACCACCGCTCGAGGCGGCCGTGGCTGCGGTGTTCCTGCACGGACGAGCGGGCGCGGTGGTGGGGCGAGCCCGCGGCGCGCCGGGGGCCATCGCCGGCGATCTTCCCGACGCCATCGCGACGGTGCGGGCGACGTTGTCGGCGCCGCGCTGACCGCGCGGTTCACGGACCGCTGTCGTAGGCGATCAGCGATTCTCGACGGAGGTTTCGCGCCGTGCGTTCTCCGGGCGGGGGAAGATCGGCGCTGACCCAGAACACCTCGAACGAACGAAGACGTCGGGAGGGGGGCCAGCCGGCGGCGCGCGCCAGGACGTAGTCACGCAAGCCGGCGCGGTAGGGGCGGTGGCGATCCCACGGAAAATAGTACGTGTACTCGGACCAATCATGATCGTAGCGACTCGGTCCGCCGAGGGGCGCCTCGAAGTTCGGGGGCGCCTCCGTCAGCGGATCGATGTGACTGCCGTCGGTCAGCGTGGCGTCGACGACGATCACCCCGTCGTCGCGCGGCACATCGGGCGCGAACATCGCCCACGTCTGGTAGACCCGCAGATAGTAGAGGATGTCGCCCATCCACTGGGGCCGGCCGTGGAGCTGCAGCGCCGGGGGGATGACCGAGTTCGCCAGCGACAGCTCGGTCGCCATGAGGACGAACAGAAACAGCGCCGCGAGCTCGCGGCAGGCGCGCGTCGCGCGCCCGAGGCGCGACGCCAGCGCCGGAGAGACACTCCGCGAGAGGACAGGGCACGACGGCTGCGGCGCCGGCCGCAGCCGTCGCGAACATCCCACGAGCAGTGGAGGGAGCGCGTTCGACCTCCTTCGCGCGGCATCCCGCAACCGACGTCCCAGCCGCTCCAGCAAGACCCAGTCGGCCGGGCCGAGCAACAGGATGGAGAAGGTCATCATGGCGTACGCGAACGGACCGAGCGACATCAACGAGGCGATCCCCAGGTGGAAGCACCACATCCCCACGATCAGCAGCCGTCGCAAGGGCACCTGGCGGACTGGGCACAGCGCCAGCACGGGCGCGGTCCATTCGAACACCAGCGTGGCGCGCGAGAGCAGCGGGCTGAACCACGTCGGCTCGTGCATCCGCAGCAATCCTGCCAGCCAGGTGTTCCGGCTGTTCAGCCACAGGATGTAGTGGACGGCGGTGCCACCGCGCCACGAGGCGCCCGTCTTGTTCGCGGCGTTGAAGCCGTAGATCACGGCCAGCTGGATCAGCAGGGCCAGGCAGACGAACGAGACGTGCCGGGCGGGGAGCGCTTCGCTGCTGGACGAGCTTCCTGCCTGCGCCGCCTCGAACCGCCGCGCTCGCCTCCAGGCGTCGACGGAGAAGCGGGCCCCGAGCGGCAGAAAGGTCGTCCACACGGCGAGCACGCTGCAGGTGAACGAGCCGCCATCTTGCAACAGGAGGTTCCGGTTCAGGATCGAGATGAAGCAGATCAGCACCAGCAGCTGCATCAGCCTGGTCCGCCACCCGACGGTGTAGAGCAGGTAGACGACGAAGATGGCGGCGAAGGCGACCGCGACCTCCCCGGGGCGCGAGAACGCGAACAGCAGCGACCAGACGCGGAGCTGAATGGGCGCAAAGAGCGCGTAGTGGTTCGTCAGCACCCCGTCGTTGCTGAAGAACGTGGTGAGGTTCCCGCCCGCGGCATGATCGATCAGGTTCGCGATCAGGCAGAGCCCGAAGGCGATCCGGAACAGGCCCAAGGTGCGCAGATCGATGCCGAGCCACCGATCACGAATGAACCGCCGGACCCGCGCGCGCACCAGGCAGCCTGCTGCACCGATCGTGCCCCGGACCGGCCACCGCCGGCGCCTGGTGGTTCAGGCGCCGGGGACGATTCGGGCGGCGACGGAATCGCGACAGGGCTGTCGGGGTTGTATGCTTTATTCATGACACGCGAGACGATCATTCAGGTCTGGGAATCCGAAGGGGTCAAACCGGTTGGCCACACCATCGCGGTTCGCGATGATCGGGAGGCGACCTGCTTCATCGAGACGAAGGGCGAGCTGATGACCGTTTCTCGCGTGACGAAGCTCGAGCTTCGGGACGCCTTCATCGCCCTGGTCACGGTGAAGGACGAGCGGTTCGTGTTTGCCTACGAAGACATCCTGGGGTTCAAGCTCGGCGGCGCCGCTACCCCGCGCGACCGCCCCACCGGCTTCGGCCGCTAGCCGCTTTTTTTTGTTATTGGGGCGTTGGTGGGTCGGGCCTGCTGACGGGGGGACGAGCGGTCTGGGGGGGACCGCTCCTGAGATGGCCGCAGACGGCCATCGTCGCTTGGCGTCG
>DASYCK010000181.1:0-16965 GCA_036500205.1 Polyangia bacterium
GGTGAGCAGCTGCTCCAGGTCGAGCCCTCGCCGCCCGATCTGGGACCGCAGCCTGACGCCGAAGGGACCTATTTCTACGCCAGTCCCAAGCGCCCCTCGAAGATGAAGCTGGTGCAGCGGCTGCGTGGTGGCGAGGTGGGGATGATTTACCGCGCTCGTGGCGACACCATCACCATCGGGCGCGAGGGGAACGACGTGAATTTCCTCGACGATCCGTTCATCTCGGGGCGACATGCGCAGCTCTCGATCTCGGGGGACGGCCAGATGACGCTGACCGATCTGGGCTCGAAGAACGGGACCTTCATCCGGCTGGGCGACGAGTCCCAGCTGGCCCACGGCGACTACGTCTTCCTCGGGCAGCAGCTCTTGCGCGTGGAGATCGCCTGAGCCACCGCGGTTCAATTTTTAGCGCTCGTTTTGGTGCTGGTCTCGGCGCTGGCGCTCCAGGGACGGTTACGCCGCCTGCGTTGACCCTCCCGAAGGGCCGTCTTAGTTGCTTCGTACCCTCAAGGGGGATCTCGTGATCACGTGCAGTCGGTGCGGCAAGGAAAATCAGGACCACTACAAGTTCTGTCTCGGTTGTGGCAACGAGATCAAACCGGCCGCGAAGCCGGCGACCCGGGAGCCCGCGCCGATGGAAACGGCCCGCACGATGCTTCCGCCGGAGCGAAAGACCCAGGGGGCGAGCGCTGGCAATGAACCGACGCCGCTGCCGTCGCTGTCGACGTCTCCCCGGCCCAAGGGCGGGATCCCCTGGAACGATTCGCCCAAGATGCCCACGCCTGGTCCGCATAACGGCGGTGGCGCGATGATCTCGGGGACGCTGGGGGCGGAGACGCCTCCACCCATCGCGATGTCGGCTCCGCCGATCACCGAGTCTGGAACGGCCGGCGCCTGGACGCCTCCCCGCTCCACGACCGGACCTTCGCCTACGCTCGCACCCCAGCCGACGTCCCCGTCGTCCGCCGGTCTGGCGGGCGCGGTGGCGCCCGCCGCCGCCGCGGTGGACGGATCGGTTTGCCCGAGCTGCGGCCACATGGTCACGCCGGGGTTCGCGTTTTGCGGCGCGTGTGGCACCCGCATGCCGGGCGCGGGCGCGGCGCCGACGGCCTCCGCCGCTTCATCCGCGGCATCGCCGCGAACGATATACATGGCGGCGCCCAACGCGGCGGCCGTTCCGCGCGGTCGGATCATCTTGATTCGCCCCGACGGCTCCGAGGGGGGCGCGCATCCGCTTCACGAAGGAGAGAACCTGGTGGGGCGGGGCCAGGGGACCTTGTTCGAGGGGGATCTGTACCTGTCGCCGCGCCACGCGGAGTTCGTGCTGGGCCCCAAGGGGCTCGTGGTCAAGGATCTGCGCAGCTTGAACGGCGTGTTCACCAAGATCACCGGCGAGGAGCCGCTCGAGTCCGGCGACGTGATCCGGATCGGGCAGGAGCTGTTGCGGTTCGAGATCATCGCGGCGCCCACGCCGCTCGAGGACGGGACCGAGGTCGCCGGAACGCCGAATCCGGGGTTCTGGGGCCGGCTGTCCGTGGTGGTGGGGCGCGACGTCGACGGTTCGGCCTTTCCGCTTTTCGGCGAGGCCATCGTGATGGGGCGCGAGCGGGGCGACATCTTGTTCCCCGAGGACGGCTACGTTTCAGGCACGCACGCGCGCATCTCGCTGCGCGACGGGCGGGTGTACCTGGCGGACGTCGGGTCGTCGAACGGCACCTTCCTGCGGGTGCGCGGCGAGCGCGAACTGCCGGCCGGCGGCTTCATCCTCATGGGCCAGCAGCTGTTTCGGGCGGAGTACCGGTAAAAGCGCGCAGGGGGGACTTCGTCCCCCCTACGAGACCCCCCTGATCCGGACCTGTTGGGCGGCCCCGGACTTTCTTGGCGGGCGGGGGCTACGGCGGGCGGAGCCCGCCTTCGCTGCCGGGGAGGACTTTGTCCTCCCTGCGACCCTCCTGAAGACGAAGCTGCGAGAGTGAACCTCGCTTTGTCAGTGCGGAGCGGCGAGAGGACTTTGTCCTCTCGTGCCTCGGGAGAATGGCCCGCGAGGACGGGGGCCTCGGGAGAGACCCGACTACTTCTTCTCTAGCTCGATCTTGGCGGCGCCGGGCTTGTTGCCGCCGAAGAAGGCGTTGCGGGCGTTGCCGTTTTCGGCGGGCTCGACGTAGCGAAAGCCGTTCTCGATCTTGAAGGACTTTCCATCGTCGAAGGAGACCTTCACGTCGACGGGGCCCTTCTCGCCCGGCGGGGTCACGACGCGAATCTTGCTCGTCGAGGAGATGGTCACGATCTCGGACTTCTTGTGTCCGAACATCACCTCCGCCTGGGTCTTTCCGGGGAGATAGCCATCACCCGAAATGGTGACCTCTTCGCCGCCCGCCGTTGTTCCTTGCGGTGGCTCGACCTTGTCTACTTTCACCGTGCCGCCGCTTTGGGGGCAGGCGGCGCTCAGCGCGAAGGCTCCGATGCAGAGGGCAAGTCCCAGGGCGCGGTTCATGGGGCCCGACCTTACTTCCGTGTTTTCGGTCGGTCAAGCAAGCGTGTCCGCCCCCGAGCGTTGACGCCTCTCCGCGGCCACGTTAAACTAAAAGGCTAATCCTTTTATGCCCCTGAGCGTCCCGTCGCCACAGGAACATGATGGAAGAGACCGGCCTGAAAAGAAAAGACCTGAAGCGGTTTCGGGACGTCTTGCTGGCCAAAAAGAAGGAGATTCTGCGGAACGCGCAGAAGACCCTGAACGAGGACATGACCCTCGACGCCGATGACCTCGCGGACGAAATGGATCTGGCTTCGTCGGAGTACCTGCAGTCGTTCACGTTCCGGCTGCGCGGTCGCGAAAAGGTGTTTCTCGAGAAGATCGATCATGCGCTCGAGAAGCTGCGCGACGGTTCGTTCGGGGTGTGCGAGGACTGCGGCGATCCCATCGCAAT
This sequence comes from Polyangia bacterium, assembly GCA_036500205.1. Lineage (GTDB taxonomy): Bacteria > Myxococcota_A > Polyangia > Fen-1088 > Fen-1088 > DASYCK01. The sequence goes on from DASYCK010000181.1 coordinate 2,928, forward strand.
CAAGCGGCTCGAGGCGCGCCTGGAGACGACCCTCTGCATTCGTTGCAAGGAAGATCAAGAACGATTGGAGAAGGCCTACGGCTGAGCGACTTCGTCGAGGCGCGGAGGGAGGGATGAGAATGGCGCGCTGGCCTGGAATCGCCGTCACGATTTGCTGGACGCTGGCGTTCGCGGGGTGCGTGGGACCCCTGGCCTTCGATGGGACCAGCGAGTCGATCGGCTGGCCGGCAAACGGAACACTCCGCGGCCCGGCCCGGCTGCCATTCAAGGGGGACGGCTACGTCATCGGCGAGCCCTGGCGCGCACGCGAGAGTAACCATGGCTCGGACGAGCTCGTCGAGGCGATCGTGCGCGCCTCCCGCGCGGTGGCGCGCGCCTATCCGGGCTCGGTCGCGGCGGTGGGAGATCTGTCGCGCGCCAGCGGGGGTGGCTCCGCCGAGCACAAGTCTCACCAGAGTGGCCGCGACGTCGACGTCTTCTATTACGCGGTCCGTCCCAGCGGTGCCCCGGTCATGCCGGGCAACGCCATGATTCACTACGATCGCGCGGGGCGCAGCGCGAGCTGGTCGCCCGCTCAGGGGACGGCCGCTCCGGTGGCTGACGTGCCCGAGGTTCGCTTCGACGTTCGCCGCAACTGGAGGTTCGTGCGGGCGCTGTTGCTCGATCCCGGCGTCGAGGTGCAGTGGATCTTCGTGCAGAAGGATCTGGCGGCGCGGCTGATTCAGCAAGGGCACGCCGAGGGGGACGATCCCGAGCTGCTGGCGCGCGCCCTCGCCATCGTGCGCCAGCCCTCGGACTCGGAGCCTCACGACGATCACATGCACATCCGGATCTATTGCGATCCGGACGATCGGGCCGAAGGGTGCGTCGACAAGGGGCCAGCGCGCTGGTGGAAGAAGGACTGGAAGTACATGCGTCCCCCGTTCGGGCGCGGGGCCGATACCGGGCGTGCGGCGCTACTGGAAATACTGCGTGCCCGGCTTCCGCTTCCGGTGACCGGGGCGAAGCTGACCACCTGAGCCGCCGGCGCCGTCCCGCTTCGGTGCCGGCGTCGTGCCGGCCGCGCCGCCCACCGAGATCACTTCGGTGTGGAGCGGCTCGTTCGCGAGCTCGCGCGGCGGTGGTGCCGCCTCGGTCTCGGCCGCCGTGGCCTTCGTGGGCAGGCTGGTGTCGTTCGGCTTGAGCGCGTTGTCGCCCGGCGAGGGGGGCAAGAGCGGCTCGTCGAGCTCGAGGCGCTCCGCCACGAAGGCGAGCGCCGTCGTCAGCTCGGCGAACAGGTTGTCTCGGCACACCAGCGTGAGAATCACCGCCTGCCGGCCCCGGGGGACCGCGCGCACGAAGTAGAGCTGGCGCAGTCGATCGGAGCGCTCGGGCGTCGTGATGTCGACGCTGAGGAATCCACGGGGGCCTGCCTGCGGCGCAGCCGGCACCAGCTTCTGCGCCAGCAGCCCCTTCTTGTTCTGTTCGAACAGCGCCCGCGCGTCGGCGGCGGTGGTGGGCGCCGCGGTCACCGAGATGCGGCCGCCGTCGGGATGCAGAAGCACGGCCACGGTGTCGCCGTACCCCGAGTGTTGCGAGAGGGTCCAGCCGGCGGGCGCCTCGACCGACACGCCCTGGCGCGTGCTGGTGAGATGGCGATCGCGCGGCCCGAGCGCCAGCGCCGGGAACGCCGAGATGGCTCCGGCGACCAACGCCACGGTGAATGTGGCAGCGCCCGCCCGGTGAGGAAGCTTCATCGTCGGCAGTATAGGCGCCCGGCCGGCCCCGAAAAGTCCGCTTACACGGACCGACAGATCACTCACAGGAAGGCGCGTCGACGGGCGGAAACCGCTGCGAAAACGCGGTGAAAGCCGCGGAAAAATCTTTCGCTGAACAGATTCGCAGGTACTTTTCTATTGAAGTCAATATATTGAATAGATTACATTCGGGATACTCAATTGAAGCGTATTGCGGACAGCGGGCGGATTCGGGAGGGGCGTTGGGAGACGCCGGCCGCCGCCGCGCCGCCGTCCTCGCTGCTCGACGAGAACGAGATTCAAGAGATCGAGCGGGCCTGGCCGAACGGCCTCACCTCGCGGCAGATCGTCGACGTCTTCGAGACCCGCGGCGTTCGCTTCTCGGAGGCGACGCTGCGCAAGTACGTTCAGCTCGGCCTGCTTCCCCGTTCGGTGCGGGTGGGACGCAAGGGCAAGCACCGGGGCTCATGCGGTGTCTATCCGGCGCACGTCATTCGCCGGGTGAACGCCGTCAAGGGGATGATGGCGGACAACCTGACCATCGAGGAGATCCAGCGATCGTTCGCCCGCTTCAAGGACGACATCGACTCGGTGGAGAAGGACCTGCGCGAGCTGTTGTCGGGCCTCGAACGCGAGGCGAAAGGGCCGGATTCACACAGCCCTGAACGGCGCCGCGATCTCGAACGCGAGATCGTGGACGCCAAACGCGCGGCGGGCGAGCTGGTCCGCCGCATCGCCACTCTCGAACGTCGCCTCTCCGAACGCGAAGAGCCCGCGACGCCACAAGTTACCGCCGTCGGGGGCTTGAACGATCTGTATTGACTCGGGTGCTCGACCACCCGGGCCGCACGTGATGAGGAGAATAACGATGGACGAAAATGTGGAAGACGAGGAGTCCTCTCAGTCGCGGCTTTCGGCCGAGCAAGTGGAAGACGACAAGCCCCAGCCCGAGGTGGCGCGCATCCGGCGCAAGGTGAGCTCGGCCGGCGCCGATGGACGGGTCCGTTCGAAGACCATCGCCCCCAAGCGGTTGACCCGCGAGGAGAAGCGGCTGTCCGAGACGCTGGTCTATCCCGAGGACGTCGTTCGTCCGCGCATCCGCGAGGAATGCCGGACCGGCACGCGCCCGTGCCCGTTCGTGAGCTGCTCTCACCATCTCTATCTGGACGTCAACCCGGAGAGCGGGGCCATCAAGCTGAACTTTCCGCACCTCGAGGTGTGGGAGATGGCCGAGACCTGCTCGCTCGACGTGGCCGACCGCGGTGGCATCACCCTGGAAGAGGTGGGCGCCATCCTGAACCTGACCCGCGAGCGCATCCGCCAGGTCGAGGTGCGCGGTCTGACGAAGATCAAGCTACACACCGGCGACGAGCTGGGCCTTCCCCCCGACCGGTAGATCGGAAGGCCGGAAGGTAAGGTGACCGGTAGGTCGGAAGGCAGATTGACGCTGGCGCGATGACCCTGTTGTCGTCCATGATCACCGGATGAGCTCAGTCGCCAGCGTGTTGGCCGCTCCCAGTCCCCTCGATCAGATCGATGCCGCCATCGCCGAGCGTCTGCTGGGTGCGGCGCTCGAGTCGGGCGGCGACTACGCGGATCTGTATTTCGAGTTTCGCTCCGGCGCCGACTATCTGATGGAGGAGGGGCGGGTGCGGACGGTGGGGCGGGGCGTGACGGTCGGTCTGGGCGTGCGCGTGCTGCGCGGCGACGCCACCGGCTACGCGTACACGGAAGAGCTGTCGGACGAGCGCATGCTGGACGCCGCGCGCACGGCCGGGCAGATCGCCTCGAGCGGCGGGGCGCCCGGACCGGTGGCGGTGCGGCGCCTCGATCTGCCCAGCTTCTATCCCATCGAGCGCTCATCGCTGGATCTGGCAGGCGCCGAGAAGGTGGCGCTGCTGAGGCGCGCCGACGCGGCGGCACGCGCCGCCGATCCCCGCATCGTGCGCGTCGAGGCGTCGCTGGCGGAGGAATGGCGGGAGGTGCTGGTGGTGACGTCGGACGGTCATCTGGCGCGCGATCAGCAGCCGATGATCCGCTTCGGCGTCAGCGCGGTGGCCGAAGGCGAGGGGGCCGACGGCTCCAAGGGGAAGCAACGTCAGGGGGGACGCTCCGGTGGGGCGGGGCGCTTTGGCCTGGAATACTTCGAGCGTCCCGGGCAGAGCCCCGAGGAGCACGGGCGCGAGGCGGCGCGGCTGGCCATCGGCATGTTGTACGCCGTCGAGGCGCCCGCCGGGCCCATGGAGGTCGTGCTGGGCGCGGGCGAGTCGGGCATCCTGTTGCACGAGGCGGTGGGGCACGGCCTGGAGGCCGACTTCAACCGCAAGAAGACCTCGAACTACACCGATCAGCTCGGCCAGCAGGTGGCCTCCCCGCTGTGCACGGTGGTCGACGACGGCACCATCGACCACGCGCGTGGCTCGATCAACGTCGACGACGAGGGGAACCCGGGCCGGCGCAACGTTCTCATCGAGGACGGCGTGCTGGTCGGCTACATGCAAGATCGCCTGTCGGCGAAGCACTTCGGGCTGACCCCGTCGGGGAACGGACGCCGGCAGAGCTTCCGCCACGAGCCGCTGCCGCGCATGACGAACACGTTCCTGACGCCGGGAAAATCCGATCCCGAGGACATCATCCGCTCGGTGAAGCGGGGCGTGTACGCCAAGCATTTCTCGGGCGGGCAGGTGAATATCTCCAACGGTGACTTCGTGTTCTCGCTGACCGAGAGCTATCTGATCGAGGACGGCAAGCTCACGGCGCCCCTGAAGGGCGTGAACTTGATCGGCAACGGCCCGGATGTTCTGCGAAAGGTGACGATGCTGGGGAACGACTTCCGCCTGTCGGATGGGACCTGGACCTGTGGCAAGGACGGCCAGTCGGTGCCGGTCGGCATCGGGACGCCCACCATCAAGATCTCGGAGATCACCGTCGGCGGGACGCGCGCCGGATGAGCGCCGCAAACGCAGGGACGAACACGCGGCGCCCGCTTCCCGATCCGGCAACCTGCCAGGCGCAGGCCGAGAAGATGCTGTCGCTGGTGATGCGGGCGGGGGCCGACGGCGCCGAGGTGCTGGTGCGCGACGGGCGCGAGCTTTCGGTGAAGGTTCGCCTGGGGGAGCCGGAACTGGTGAAGGAAGCGGGGAGCCGCGGTCTGGGCTTGCGGGTCATCAAGGACCACCGCGCCGCCGTGACGTACACGTCGGACTTCTCGGACGCCGGGCTGGCGAAGCTGGCGCGCGACACCGTCGAGCTGGCGCAGCTGGCCGAGCCCGAGCCGCTCGGCGATCTGCCGGCGCCCGAGGAGATGGCGCGCGACGTGGCCGACCTGCGGCTATGGGACGACGCCATCCTCGAGCTGGACGTCCCCGAGGCCATTCGCCGCGCGCGCGTGGGCGAGGCGGCGGCGCTGAAGTTCGACAAGCGGGTCACCAACTCGGACGGCGCCGTGTTCGGGCGGGTCATGGGGGCGTCCGCCTTCGCGACCTCGGCCGGCTTCTCGGGCAGCTACCGGGGGACGAACGCGTCGTTCGCCGTCGAGCCGCTGTGCGACGACGCCGACGGCAAGAAGCGCAACGGCGTCTACTGGACGTCGTCGCGCTTCGCGGCGGGGCTCGAGGATCCCGAGCAGGTCGGTCTCGAGGCGGCGCGGCGCACGGTGGCCAAGCTGGGCTCGCGGAAGATCGCCACCTGCGAGGTGCCGGTGGTGTTCTCGCCAGACGCGGGGCGGGGGCTGCTGGGGCAGTTCGCCGGCGTGATGTCGGGGGGCGCGGTGTGGCGGCGCAGCACCTATCTGGCCGAGCGCGAAGGGACCGCCGTGGCGTCCCCGCTGTGCGAGATCATCGACGATCCGCTGCTGCCACGCGCGCCGGGGTCACGGCCGTTCGATGGCGAAGGGCTGCAGGCGCGCACCAACGTGCTGGTGTCGGCCGGCGTGCTGCGGACGTTCCTGTGCGACGTGTACGCGGCGCGAAAGCTGGGGCGCCGCTCGACCGGGTCGGCGGGGCGCGCGGTGGGGGGCGGTCCCCACGTCACCACGTCGAACCTGATCTTGCGGGCGGGCAAGACGCCGGCCGCCGAGCTGGAGAACCTGCCGCGCGGTCTCTACGTGACCGAGCTGATGGGCTTCGGCTTCAACGCGGTCACGGGAGACTACTCGCAAGGCGCGGGCGGCTTCTGGATCGACGGCGGCGCGCGCGCCTTCCCGGTCAGCGAGATCACCATCTCGGCGAACTTCGACGATCTTTGGAAGGGCGTGGATGCCGTGGGCGACGACCTGGACAAGCGTTCGTCGATCCAGGTCCCCACCTTCCGCGTCGCCAGGATGACGATCGCCGGGAGCTGACGCGACGACGGTCGGCTACTGGTCGGCCCTGGGGCCGATGAGCGGCGCGATCACGCCGATGACGTGGTCGTGCAAGGGGCCGTTCGAGGCGACGATGCCGCGGCGGTTGTACAGATCCGTCTCGTCGTAGCCGAGCGGCTGGCCGTCGAGATCGGTGATGCGCCCCCCGGCGGCCACCAGGATGGCCTCGGGCCCGCAGGTGTCCCAGATCTTGGTGCGACCGCCCGTGTAAACGTACAGGTCGCGGCTGTTCTCGGCGACCAGGCCGATCTTCAGTCCCACGCTTCCCATGTTGAACTCGTCTGTGATCTGCAGCGCCCGCTTGATGGCGTCGACCCGCGGTGTGCGGTGCGACTTCGAGGCGACCAGACGAATGCCGGGCGGCGACGCCAGCGACGACGTCACCATGGCGCTGCGCCCCTGCTTCGTCTCCAGCCAGGCGCCCTGACCGACGACGCCGGCGTACGTCTTGGAGGTGGCAGGCTGGCTGACCACGCCGACCGTGGGACGGCCGTCGATGCACAGCCCGATCATCACCGCGAAGCCGTCCGCCCCCAGGATGAAGTCGCGCGTCCCGTCGATGGGATCGACCATCCACACGCGCTTCGCGCCGCGCCGGGAGCCGTCGTCGGGGAGCTCCTCGGACAGGATGGCGTCACCGGGGAAAGCGGCCCGCAGGCGGGCCACGATCAGCGCGTTGGCGGCGTGATCGGCCTCGGTGACCGGCTCGTCGCCCGGCTTGGTGTCGACCCGGAATGTCCGCCCGAACGACATCACCACGGCCGCGGCCGCCAGCGCGATGTCGTGGGCTTCGCCCAGCTCACGCGCGTAGTCGCTCACGCCGCCGCTCCGTCCGGTTCGCCAGCGCGGCGCAGATCGCGGGCGAAGGCGCCGCGGCCGAGCAACAGCACCACCCCGGCGGCGACGGGCAGCAGCCCCGTCGCGACCACCGGCAGGCGCAGCCCGAGCCGGCTGGAGGCGAGGCCGATCAGCACGGGCGACAGCGCGTCGCCCAGCAGGTGGATCGACATGGTCGAGATCCCGAAGCCGCGCGCCCGGACCGCGGACGGAAGCACGTTGGTCATCGCGGCGTTGAGCGGACCAGTGTTCACGAACAGCAGCATCAGCGTCACGAACATCGCGGGCCAAAAGACAATAGGCGTCGGGGACAGAATGGCAAGCCAGGTGAACGGCGCCGAGATGATTAACGACAGCCCCGGCACCGTGAAGGCGGCCACGGGGCTGCGGCGCGCCACCGCGTCGCTGACCCGCCCACCCACGATCGTCCCCACGAAGCCCGCCACGCAGACGATGCCGCCGAAGATCAAGGTGGCGCGCGCCAGGGGGAGGCCGCGCTCGCGGAAGAAGTACGTGGGCATCCAGGCGGCGATGCCGCCGATGGCGAACGTGTAGATCGTCTGCGACAGCACGTTGAAGAGGTAGCTGGGGTAGCGCGACAGCTCGCGCCAGCCGACCGGGGGGCCTGACGCGACCTGGGGCGTGGCGGTGACCCCGGAGCGCGGTGGATCGCGAAACGACAGCAGCGCCATCGCCAGCGCCACGCCGGGAACGCCCGCCAGAAAGAACGCCCAGCGCCAGCCGAAGTGCGAGCCCACCACGCCCCCCACCACGAACCCGAATGCCGAGCCTACGGGCAACGCCGCGTAGAACGTCGTCAGCACGCGCACCCGGCGCGCCGGCGGGTAGTAATCCCCCAGCAGCGGAGGGGTGACCACCGAGTAGCTGGCCTCGCCGATGCCGATGATGATCCGCGCCACCATGAGAAGCGTGAAGCTGGGGGCGAGGCCCGAGGCGAAGGTGGCCGCGCTCCAGATGAGGACGCCGAGGCCGGCCACCCCGAAGCGCCGGGTTCGATCCCCGAGCGCCCCCGCCAGCGGCGACACGATGGCGTAAGGGAACATGAACAGCGACTGCAGCAGGCCGCCCTGGGCGTCGGAGGCTCCGAACGTCGCAAGGATCAGCGGCAGCGCTCCCGCCGGGATGTACCTGTCGACGTAATTCAGCAGGTTCACGCCCGTCAGGACGGCCAGCGCTGTCCGTGCTGACGGCGTTTTCGCCATCCTTCATCCGTACCACGGATGCTAGAGTCGGCGCATGAGCACGTTGACCGAAATCCTGTTGGTTCCCGGCACCCGCGAAAAAGTCATCCCCGATTGCGTCCGCCTGATCGAAGAGGAAGTGGACTCGAAGGGGGGCTTCTCGGGCCTCGCCATCAAGGGGGCCTTCATGGTCGTCAAGGCCGTTAAGCCTGGATTCATCACCGAGTCAGTCGATCACATGCTGAACGACTTCGTGAGCCGCCTCGAGCCGTTTTACACGGAGGCCCAGCAGAAGAACGAGCCGATCGGCCCTTTCCTGAACGCCCGCGCTGGCACCGTCGCCGACGCCCTGCTCGCCATCAGCGACGAGCGCTCCGCCCGCGCCAAGAACCAGACCGTCAAGAAGGCCTACGAGAAGTTGCGTCCCACCGGCAAGAAGAACGTGGAAGCCGCGGTTCCCCGGCTGGGTCGTCTGATCGCGAAGTACGCCTCGGGCGCCCCCCCGGTCGCCACCGCGTGACCGTTCCGCTGCTTCCTTTCGACCTGGGCTCGATCGTCGCACCAACGCTTGACGTGCGACGATCCATGGTGCATCTTGCCGGCTCGCAAAAGTGATGCGGGGTGGAGCAGCCTGGTAGCTCGTCGGGCTCATAACCCGAAGGCCGCAAGTTCAAATCTTGCCCCCGCTACTGGAGAAACCGCGGGGTTCGGCGATGCCGGACCCCGCGTTTTTGCGTTCCTCATGCGGAATGAGGGACGCATGAGGGAACGGGGAGCGGCTTCCGCCGGACCGTGGAGACCCTGATCGCCGAGGAGCGGGAGCGGCAGCCTCACGTGGTGGCGGATCGTCTCGCCGAGTACCTGTCGCCCAAGATGTACAACGCGCCAAGCGCAACTTCGAGCGACGCGCAAGGTCCTGTTGTCCAAAGGCGGCGAGGCCATCACGGGATCCGATGGCCGTGCCTCGTACCAAGAAACGGCCTAGCTCGCTGGAGTGAGCGGTTCGATATTCGCTCTGCCTTGGCACATGAAGCCGCCGCCTGATTGGGATGCCGCGTCGGCGCGATGAGGTAAATACCTCGATGATACGAATCGAGCCCATCGAAGGAGAGCCAGATGCCGACATTAGCACCGCAGGGCCCGGGAGCCGGGCAGTCGCCGACCCCGAGCGGCGAGCCCAGCGCCTCGCGCAGGATGCTGCTCGTCCTCACCGTCATGCTGGGGGCGATGTGGTTCTGGAAGAGCGCCACCGAAGGCGGCGAGCAGTCGCCCGTGGCTTACTCGCAGCTCTTCGACTGGATCAAGGACGGGAAGGTCGAGTCGGTCGTTCTCGCGGGCGACGCCGTCGACGCTACCCTCAAGAAGCCCGAATCGCACGCCGGCAAGACGGTGAAGACGTTTCACACCAACCTTCCCCAGAACGACCAGGCTCTCCTCCCGCTGCTGCGGGACAAGGACGTCAAGATCACGGTCAACAGCCAGCGCCAGCCGTTCGCCGTGCAGCTGGTGATGACCGTGCTCCCCTGGGCGCTGATCATCGGCTTCTGGCTGTGGATGTCACGCCGCGCGCGAGGGATGCTCGGCGCCGGCGGTCCGCTTGGCGGCATCATGAAGAGCCCGAGCCGCAAGTTCGACAAGGCGACGTCCGTGAACGTGACGTTCGAGGACATCGCCGGCCTCAAGGCCGCCAAGAACGATCTCCTCGAGATCGTCGAGTTCATGAAGGAGCCGGACCGCTTTCGTCGCCTGGGCGGGAAGGTCCCACGCGGCGTGCTTCTCGTGGGCCCTCCGGGCACAGGCAAGACCTTGCTGGCGCGGGCCGTCGCCGGCGAGTCCGGCGTGCCGTTCTTCTCGATAAGCGCCTCGGAGTTCATCGAGCTCTTCGTCGGGCTCGGCGCCTCACGGGTGCGCGAGCTGTTCAAGGAAGCCAAGAAGAGCGCCCCCGCGATCGTCTTCATCGACGAGATCGATGCCGTGGGACGCTCGCGTGGGGCGGGCTTCGGTGGGGGCAACGACGAGCGAGAGCAGACACTGAACCAGCTCCTCTCGGAGATGGACGGCTTCGATCGCAGCGACATGGTGGTGGTGCTGGCCGCGACGAATCGCCCGGATGTCCTCGACCCGGCCCTGCTGCGCCCGGGGCGCTTCGACCGGCGGATCCTCGTCGATCGGCCCGAGATGGTGGCCCGCAAGGCGATCCTGGGCGTTCACGCCAAGGGCAAGCCGCTGGCGCCCGACGTCGACCTGCAGTCCGTCGCCGAGAACACCGCGGGCTTCTCGGGCGCCGATCTGGCCAATCTGGTCAACGAGGCCGCTCTGTCCGCCACGCGCGCGGGCCGGGAGAGCATCACCGCCGAGGACTTCACGGCGGCGTTCGACAAGATCGTCCTCGGCGATCTGCGCGAGACCAAGCTCGACGTCGGGGAGAAGCGCCGCGTCGCCGTTCATGAGTCGGGCCACGCGGTGGTGGCCCACTTCTCGCCCGACGTCGAGCCACCGCACCGGGTGAGCATCATCCCGCGCGGCATGGCCCTGGGGGTCACGCAACAGAGCCCCGGGATCGACCGGCACGTGATGGCCGAGGCCGAGCTCCTGTCGCGCATCCGCGTGTTCATGGGAGGCTACGCCGCGGAGCGGCTGGCGCTGCAGAGCGTGTCGACCGGCGCGGAGAATGATCTGAAGGAGGCGACGCGCCTGGCGTCCCGCATGGTCGCCAACTTCGGCATGTCCGATCGACTCGGTCCGGTCTACTACGAGCACGAGGCCGAGCATCCCTTCCTCGGCCAGCGGGTCGCGATGGACGGCGCGACCAGCGCAGCGACGGCGGCGGCCATCGAAGAGGAGGCCCGGAAGATTCTGGGCATGGCGCTCGATCAGGCGACGAAGCTCCTGCAGACACATCGCGCCGAGCTGGACCGGCTGTGGGCATACCTCCTCGAACGGGAGACCCTGGATCGCGCCGAGCTGGAGGCGGTGCTGGGCGCCCGACAGTCCACGGGCGGTTCAGTCGTCGAGTGGCAACCCCCTCACGCCGAAGGGCGGTGAGCGGCTCGTGCGCTCGTCGCCTGGCGCGATGCCGGACCCCGCCAGCGCCGGTTCCGACGGTCCCAGCTTCTCCACCACCGCCTCCGACGCCGCCGGTCCCCGTCGAAGTCTCCTGGACCGGTCGTCCCCCACTTCCGTTGCCTGCGGGCATCGAGACTCCTCGTGCCGATCGGGGGCGGATCGCGATTGGGCGAGCTTCCTCGCAACCAGGATTCAGGGGCTGCAGTAATTGCGGGGATTGGTCATGGCGGTGGCGCCGACCCGCTGGTCGAACCACGACCAGATGAGCTCCATTTCAGGTCCGATCTGGTCGGCGGAGCCGTAGGTCAGGGTGTTGGCTGCGCAGCCCCTGCAGAGACGGAAGTACAGCGTCCCGTGGCAGTCGGCCGTCGTCGATGGTCCATGTGGAAGGACCCAAACATTCACGCCCGCCAGACGCAGGAACAGATCGTCGGTGTCGGTGATGCTAAGCGGATTCATGCCCGTCGGGTTGGCGGGTGGGCTCTCGGGGGGGAAGGGCGCGACCGTGTCCCATGTCATGAGCCAGTCCGGGGCGTTCACGGCGGTGGCCGGACCGCTCCCCGTGGTCCCCGTGAAGCTCTGCCAAGACAGGTAGGCGCTCGGATAGCTGAAGCCGCCGTCGGCGCACACGCCATCCATGGCCTTGAGCATTCCGGCAGCCGCCCGCTGGCAATCGTTGGGGTAGGTCTTGCCTTCACACCCGCAGACGGGCGTGGCCTGGTCGGAGCAAGTCACGTTTCCGCCGAAGGGCATGCAGAGGCCGGAGGCGCCGGCGAGCATGCCGCAGTTCGACGCCAGATCGCAGAACTGTCCCGTCGGACAGGTGGCGCCCGACGGGCCCCCGCAAGCGACGTTCCCGCCGGTTGTACCACCGGCGCCGCCCGTGCCCGCGGCGCCGCCAGAGCCGACACTCCCGCCGCTGCCATTCGACCCACCCGTCGAGGTGACGCCGCCCGTGCCCACGGCGCCGCCCGTGGCGACGCTCCCGCCGCTGCCATTCGACCCACCCGTCGAGGTGACCCCGCCCGTGCCCACGGTCCCGCCCGTGCTGGCGCGGCCGCCCGAGCCCGACCCGCCGGACCCGCCCGCGCTCGACGTGCCGCCACTGCCCGTGATTCCCCCCGTCCCCGGGGCGCCGCCGGTGCCAACGCCACCGCCGCTGCCATTCGAGCCGCCCGTCGAGGCGGCGCCGCCGGCGCCCGCGGAGGATTGGCCTCCCGTGCCGCGCGCGTTCCCCAAGAGATGACCGGAGTCGAGGCACGATGCGGGCAACGTCAGCACGACGAGCGCCGCCAGACCCTGTCGGCCAATCGATCTCACATAGGCCTTGTGACCCGGGCGAGCACAACGGGTCAATATCCCGTCCGCTTTCTCGAGGGTCCTTTGACTCATTTCTCCCGCTGACGTTACAGGACAGGACATGAGATCGACGTGCTTGACTGTCGCGGCAAGGGTGGCGGTCGCGGCGCTCGTCCTCGGCGTTGTCGCCTCCTGTGGAAATTCCGGTCAGCCGACGGCGCAAGGACTGGACGGAGGCGGAGAGCCGGACTCCGGAAAGGGAGGTGCGGATCCAGCGGGGTCAGGCGGCGCGGCTGGGAGCGGCGACGGGCGGGTCTCGAGCGGCAGCGGCGGCTCAGGTGGCGTTGCCAGCGGCGGAGGGGGCGTCTCGGCCGGCGCCTCCGGCGGTGTCGCGGGCGACGCGGGCACGGCCGGCACGGGTTCGGGTGGCCGCGGCGGATCCGCCGCCGGCGGGGCAGGTGGCACCGATGGGCCGACGCGCGTCACCCTCGGGACGTGTCCCGCGACGCAGGTGACGGGGCAGCCGGTCACGGCGAAGGCCCCCGTGGTCCTCGCGGCCAAGCTGACCAGCACCGATCCCACCGACTTCGATCGGCTCTCGATCTCGGCCACGTCCGCGACGGACACCGCCTACGTCGCCTTCACCTCGTCCGCGCACGTCGCCGAGATTGCCCCCGCCGGGGTTTCGGTGGAGTCCACCGGCGTCTGTGGGGCGGTCGTCGCTCTGCTGCTGGACGGCCACGACGCGCCCACTCTCTTCGCCTCGACGGAGGACCCGATCACGTCGGCCGTGTACCCTCGCTTCTATTCCGTCTGGGCGCGCGGCCAGCCGGCCTGGTCGCCCGACCTCGTCGTCAAGGCCGAGGTGAACCCCATCGGATACGGCGGCGTCGACTATGTCGGTCAGGGCGCCGTCATCGGTGCCGCCGGCCAGCCGCGCGCGCTGGTGTACGACGAAGCCAAGGCGGCCCTGACCGTCTACGATCGGTCGGCCCAGGGAAGCTGGACGCAAGGGGTCTCCGTCGCGCAGGACCCTCAGGTCTACGTCTACCCGTTCCGAGGGACCTACTACTACTCGTTCGCCGCCCTCGACGCGCTGGGACGCTTGCGGGTCGTCTACACCTTCCTGGACGCCTCGTCGCGCTACCACTTCAACGAGTGGACGGATGGGAACACGCTCGTCGATTTCCGCACCGACGCCACGTACAACGTGGGAATGGTGGCGGCTGGGCTCTCCGGGCTCCTCGGCATCGAGCGCTTCACCGATGACGGCATCGTCCTGACCACGTCGGACGGCTCCACGGTCGCCGCCGATCACCTCGTTCCAGGAACCACGCAGGTGGGATCGGACGCGTGCTGGGTGAACTCACCCACGTGCATGCCCGTGGTCTGCGACACCCAGGGTGTCTCCATCTCGACCGTCGCCCTCGCCTCCACCTCGGATGGCGCCTTCTGGCTCGCTTACCGGTACGTGCGAGATCACACCGAATGGAGCGCGCTCTCCAGCGTGACCAGCCTGAACTACTGCTGGCAGT
>DASYCK010000182.1:0-3623 GCA_036500205.1 Polyangia bacterium
CGTCGTCGTCTGGCGGCTCGTCCAGCAGCTCAGGCGGTTCGTCTAGCTCGGGTGGCTCGTCGGGAAGCGGCGGTTCGTCGGGAGGCGGGTCGTCCTCGTCCTCAGGTGGATGCAGCGCCATTCCCTCGTCGACCGAGGCGCCCTTCGCCGCGATCGCGGTGTCACTATTGGCGTTCTTGCTGACGCGGACCCGTCGTCGCCGCCAGTAGCAGCGACGCCGGTCAATCCGCTCGGCTGGTCGCGCGCGCGAGGTGACCGAGGGCGGCGGCGACGTTCCGCGCCAGCGCGAAAACGGCAGCGCGCCCCGGCACCTCGTAGAGGAGGTAGTCGCGCGCGATGACGTCGTATCCCGACAGATGCCGCACGTGGGTCAACCGCCGTTCTTCGTCCAAGGTCAGGCTCGCGACGGAGGTGACCGGCTCTTCCGGATCGAACGGCATGCCGAACCGCTGCATGACCTCGTCGAGCGCATCGCCGGAGACCGTCAGCGCCTCACCATCCTGGACCAGCTCGAGGACGCCGCCCTCGCCGACCCTCAAGAACAGGGCGGAGAGATTGCCGGCGGCCGTGAACGTCTCGTCGATCTTCAGCATGCCCGGGCGATGCTAGCAGCTCACGGGTCCCGGCCCGCCGCCCAGCGAAGCGCGCCCACCAGGTGCTGGCGAAACTTCGGGTCGGCGTAGCTGTCCTGCGTGTGGCCCATCGCCGTGTAGAAGGCGCGGCCGCCCTGATCGTCGTGCCACCACACGATGGGATGGTCGGCCCCCATCGTGCCGCCGCTGTAGGTCGACTCGTCGACCGTGGCCAGCACCGTGACGTTCGGGCGTGGGTTGGTGCGGAAGTTGTACCACTCGTCGGTGTGCGGCCAGGCCGCCGTCAATCCCATCGTCGCTGGATGGTTCGCCACCTCGACATCGACGGTGGCCGGCTGGACCGCCGGGTGATCGGCGAAGTAGGCGCCCACCAGCGCGCCGTAGAACGGCCAGTCGTACTCGGTGTCGGCCGCGGAGTGAATTCCCACGTAGGCGCCGCCCGCGGCGATCCAGGCCTCGAAGGCGCCCTGTTGCGTGTCGTCGAGGACGTCGCCCGTCGTCATCAGGAACACCACCACCTGATAGGGGGCGAGGCCCGCCATGGTGAAGCGCGTGGGATCCTCGGTGCTGTCCGCCACGTAGCCGTTGTCACAGCCGAGGCCCATCAGCGCGGCGGTCGCCGCCGGGATCGCGTCGTGACGATAGGCGGCGGTGCGGCTGAACAGCAGCACCCGGAAGTCGTCGCTGGCGCTGGCCCCGCCGCATCCCGCGCCGGAGCTCCCCACCATGCTGGGCGATTCGCGGCTGTTGCAGCCCACGCCGATGACCACGAGGCAGCTCAAGGCCAGCACGTTTCGGGCGCGGATCATGAGATGAGGTTAAGTCCGGCCACCTGACCTCGCCACCCGGACTCGGCGCGGACGATGCTCGCTCGCGCGAGCTCCCCGCGGTTGACGATAATGGACGGGTCCACTATCTTTGGGGGACGGAGCCCGAAATGGAAGCAGCGACGCGGATGAAGACCTCTCCCGTCGCCAGGGGAACGTTTCGCTCCCTGAGCGGCTTCAACTACCGGGTGTGGGCGCTGGGCGCCATCGTGTCCAACGTGGGGACGTGGATGCAGCGGACCGCGCAGGACTGGCTGGTCCTGACCCAGCTCACCCACAAGAACGCCGCCGCCGTGGGGGTGGTCATCGCGCTGCAGTTCGGCCCCCAGGTGCTGTTGCTGCCGCTGACCGGCTTCGCCGCCGACCACCTCGACCGCCGCAAGCTGCTGCTCGCCACGCAGGGGGCCCTGGGGGCGCTGGCCCTGGGTCTGGGCCTCCTCACCGTCACCGGGCTCGTTCGGCTATGGCAGGTGGATCTCTTCGCGTTGCTGCTCGGGTGCGTCAGCGCGTTCGACGCGCCGGCGCGGCAGACCTTCGTGTCCGATCTGGTCGCCGAGACGCACCTGTCGAACGCCGTGGCGCTGAACTCGACCTCGTTCAACGCCGCACGCATGATCGGCCCGGCGGTGGCGGGCGTGCTCATCGCCAGCGTCGGCACGGGCTGGGTGTTCTTGATCAACGGCGCCTCGTTCGCGGCCGTGCTCGCGTCGCTGGCCTTCGTTCGCGTCGCCGAGCTGCAGCCGCGCCCCCGCCCCTCTCGGGCCGAGGGCGGCCTGGTCGAAGGGTTTCGCTACGTCTGGCGCCGTCGCGATCTGAAGGTCGTGTTGCTGATGCTCTTTCTCGTCGGGACGTTCGGGCTCAACTTTCCCATCTTCATCTCGACGATGTCGGTCGTGGTGTTTCACGTGGGGGCACACCAGTTCGGCCTGCTCACGTCGATCATGGCGATCGGCTCGGTCGCCGGGGCGCTGCTGTCCGCCCGGCGCGAGAGGCCGCGCGCCGGCCTGCTGCTCGTGGGCGCCACCCTGTTCGGCGCCGGTCTGACGCTGGCCGCCTTCATGCCGAACTACTGGCTGTTCGGGGGCGCGCTGGTCCTCGTCGGGATGTCGGCGCAGACCTTCACCACCACCGCGAACGCCGTCATCCAGCTGTCGACGGCGCCGGCGATGCGCGGGCGGGTGATCGCGATCCTCCTCGGCACGGCCCTCGGGGGGACCGCGCTGGGTGCTCCCCTCGTCGGTTGGGTAGCAAACACGTTCGGGCCTCGCTGGGCGCTGGGGGTGGGCGCCGCAGCCGGCTTCGCCGCCGCGCTGGTTGGGCTCCGCACGCTCGCTCATCCCCTCGCGGCGCCTTCTCTCACCCCATCACAGGAGACATGAATGCTGACCCTGGAACGAAATCACAGTGCGCTGCTGGTCATGGACTTTCAAACCTCGATCATCGGGCCGCTCGGTGACGCGGGCGCGAAGGCGGTGGAAGAGGCGAGAGCCCTGGTCGCCCAGGCGCGTGCCGAGAAGATCCCCGTCATCTACGTGGTCGTCGGCTTTCGACCCGGTTATCCCGAGCTGAGCAGCCGCAACCTGGCCTTCACCGTGATCACCAGCAGCGGGCGCTTTCTGGCTGCGCCTGGGACGGACATCGTCGAGCCGCTTCGGCCCGCCGCCGAGGACGTCGTGGTGGTGAAGCACCGGGTGAGCGCGTTCACCGGAACGGATCTCGACATGATCCTGCGCGCGCGGGGGATCGATACGCTGATCCTGGCCGGTGTCGCCACGGGGGGCGTCGTGCTGTCCACGCTGCGCCACGCAGCGGACGCCGATTACCGCCTGGTGGTGGCGAAGGATGCCTGCGTCGACCGCGACGACGAGGTGCATCGGGTCTTGACCGAAAAGCTCTTCCCCAGGCAGGCGGCCGTCACTTCGGCGACGGAGATCTGCGCCGCGCTCGCCGCGGGTTCCTGAGCGCGCGGCGCGTGGGCAGCCCGCCGGTGCGGGAAGCCCACGCGAGGAGAGCGACTACTTCGCGGTCTGAGCGGCGAACGACGCCGACAGCGGCTGGCTCGGATCGATGCCGAAAGCCGAGAGCGCGGTCTGGGTGCCCAGGCCATTGATCGCGTTCAGACCGTTGATCGCGTTCAGGCCGTTGATCGCGTTCAGGCCGTTGATCGCGTTCAGGCCGTTGATCGCGTTCAGGCCGTTGATCG
>DASYCK010000183.1:0-7263 GCA_036500205.1 Polyangia bacterium
GTCAACATCATCACGTTGGCTGCCGCGAAGGTCCGGTTCGTGAACATCTTCACGTCGACGATGGGATGCTCTTGCTTGCGTTCCCAGAGCACGAACGACACCAGCGCGACGGCAGCAATGATCGTCGACGTCACGATGAACGGCGAAGCGAACCACTCGTCCTCCTGTCCCTTGTCGAGGACGATCTCCAGAAAGCCGAGCCCCACGGCGATGAGCCCGAGGCCGACGTAGTCGATGCCTCCACCCTTCCCCTTGGCCGCCACGATGTGCGGGGGATCGGTGACCAGCCGGCGCGTCAGCGTCAACGACACCAACCCGACGGGCACGTTGATGAAGAAGATCCAGCGCCAGGTGAAGTGGTCGGTGATGAAGCCGCCCAGCGTCGGCCCGATGGCCGGCGCCAGCACCACCGCCATCCCGTAGACGGCGAAGGCCATGCCGCGCTTGGCGGGTGGGAAGGTGTCGGCCAGGATGGCCTGCTCGCTGGGGCCGAGACCGCCGCCGCCGAGCCCCTGGAGGATGCGGAAGAAGATCAGCAACCCCAGCGAGGGCGCGATGCCGCACAGGAACGAGCTGACCGTGAACACGACCACGCAGGTCATGTAGAAGCGCTTGCGTCCGATCTTCGAAGCGATCCAGCCGCTGATCGGCAGCACGACGGCGTTGGAGACGAGGTACGACGTCAGCACCCAGGTCCCCTCGTCCTGGCTGACCGACAGGTTGCCGGCGATGTGCGGGAGCGAGACGTTGGCGATGCTCGTGTCGAGCACCTCCATGAAGGTCGCCATCGTGACGACCAGCGCGATGGCCCAGGGGTTGTGGCCGCCCGTCCAGCCGGTGGTGAAGTAGGCGGGCCGCGCGGGCGCACCCGCCGCCGGGCCGGCCGCGCTCATTGTGTCACGCGGATCTTGGGCCCCACCGACATCCCGGGGCGCAGGCGATCGATGCCGTCCTGTCCCGGGTCAATCGTGATGCGTACGGGGATCCGCTGCACCACCTTCACGTAGTTGCCCGAGGCGTTCTCGGGCGGCAGCACGCTGAGGCGCGATCCGGTGGCGCCGCCGATGCTCTCGACCTTGCCGGACAGATCCTTGCCCAGGGCGTCGACGTGGATGTCCACCACCATCCCCGGCCGCATCCGCTCGATCTGGGTCTCTCGAAAGTTGGCGGTCACCCACAACGTGTCGGTCTGCGCGACGGCGACCAGCTGCTGCCCGGGCTGCACGTGGTCGCCCACGTTGACCGCCTTCTTGGCGACGATGCCCGCCACCGGCGTGCGCACCTGCGCGTAACCATAGTTCAGCTCCGCCTGGTCCAGCTGCGCCTTGGCCAACTCCAGGTTGGCCTGGCGGTACTCGACCGACGCCTTCCGCGTCTGCACCTGCCGGGGGGCGTTCTTGCGCACCTCGGTGAGCCTGCTCTTGGTAGCGCCGAGCTGCGCCTTTTGCTGCGAGACCCGCTCGCGCGCGCCGAGCAGCGCCTGCCGCGCCGCCTGCACCTGGGCGGCCGCCGTCTCGGCGGTGGTCACCCGGCGATCCAGATCGGCGCGCGGGATCGCCTGCGCCTTCCAGAGATCCTCGCCGCGCTTCCGCTCGATCTCCGCGAGGCGCGCGTTCCCCTCCGCCTCCGTGACCCGCGCGGTCAGCTGGTCGACGTCCTTCTCGGCGCCGGTCAGGCCCGCGGTCGCCGACAGGATCTCTGCGTCGGCGCCGGCCATCGCCGCCGTGTTCGAGGTCTCGGTGATCGACACGGTGGGATCCTCGGCCTGCAGCTGGGCCGCGGCCTGGGCGACCGACGCCTTGGCCTGCGCGACCGCGACGGCCAGGTCGGTGGGATCGATCTCCAGGAGGATGTCGTTCGCCTTGACCGTCTGGTTCTCGATCACCCGTACCGCGGTCACCGTTCCGGTCACGCGCGGTCCGATGTTGCTGATGTTGCCGTCGATCTGCGCGTCGTCGGTGTCCTCGAAGTTCCGCGCGTGGAGCCAGTAGAGGACACCCGCCACGGCCAGGACGGCGAGGATGACCAGCATGATCGGCTTGGGCTTCCGTTTCGCCTTGGCGGGAGCCGTCTCCGCCCCGGCGTCCACCGCCGCCGGCCGCGACCGGGGATCGATCGCGGGGCCCGACGCCGACCCTTCCAGCGACCGCTGATTTCTCCCCTCGGCCGTCGGGACTTCTCCGGATGAGCTCATGGCGATCTGTCTAGTTGGCGCGGGCCCCCCGCGCAAGCCCCCTCCATCATCTATATAAAGGCCATGTCGGACGCCGAACAGCCCGCGGCCCCCTGGTGGCTGCGGGGGGCGACCGGGCAGACCCTCTGGGCGCGCCTGGCCCGGTCGCGCCATCTGGTCCGGTTCGAGCGCGAGGTGCTCACCACCGACGACGACGACGATCTGGTCCTCGATCACGCGGCTGGCCCGGCGGGGACCTCGCGGATCCTGCTCCTGCACGGTCTCGAGGGGAGCGCCCACTCGCTGCACACGCAGGGGCTGGCGGTGCAGGCGGCGCGCCTCGGATGGCGCTGCACGGTGCTCAACTTCCGGTCGTGCGCGCGCGACCGGGCGCAGATCTCGCGCCGGCTGTCGAACCGCCGCCCGCGCCTTTACCACTCGGGGGAGACGGGCGATCTCGATTTTGTGGTGCGCACTCTCAGGGCGCGCGAGCCGGGCGTGCCCCTCTACGCCGCGGGATTTTCACTGGGGGGGAACGTGCTGCTCAAGTGGCTGGGGGAGGTGGGGGCGGCGAGCGCGATCCGGGCCGCGGCGACCATCTCCGTTCCCTACGACCTGGCGGCGGCCTCGCGTTACCTGGAACGACCGGGCGCGCGCCTTTACACGTATCACTTTCTGCGCCGGCTCAAGCCCAAGGCGCTCGACGTGCTGTCGCGGTTTCCGCGCGAGACCGCGCACCTCGACGCGACGCGGATCCACGCGGCGCGGACCTTCGCCGAGTTCGACGAGGCGGTCACCGCCCCGATGCACGGGTTCGCGAGCGCTGCGGACTACTACGCGCGGGCGAGCTCGCTCGGCTACCTCTCGCGCATCGCGGTCCCCACCCTCTGCATCAGCAGCGAGGACGATCCCTTCTGCCCCGCGGAATCGATCCCCCAGGCGCGCGCGGCGGCTTCGGCCTCGGTCACGTTCGAGGTGACCCGCTGGGGCGGCCACACCGGCTTCGTCGCGGGACCCTGGCCCTGGCGGCCGCGGTACTGGGCCGAGGAGCTGACCGTCGACTGGCTCGCGCAGATCGAGAGCTCCACCGTCCGCGCCGTCGGGTGATCGGACCGTCGAGGCGCTTGTAACAAAACTGCTCGGGTTACGCGCCGGCTTTGATAACGCCATTGCCGTTCGTTGTTGCCCCTGTTCGAAAGCGCGTCCAACGAGACCGCGACGAGTTCGAAGAGTCGTGTCACAGGGGATCGAAACGGCCACGATTGTGACGACCACCCGCGCGTGTGACGGATCCGCAACGACGGAGGCGATTCAGCGTTGGTGGCGCGCCTGCCGGGCCGCCAGATAGGGGCGGACGACGCCGCGGGCGGCGATCGCTGCCAGCATCCAGGTCAGGGCCACCGTGGCGCGTCCCGCCCGCTCCGGCCCGGCGACCGCGTGCCCGGCGATCCCCAGCAGCGGCCCCACGCAATACCCGAGGCCGATCAGCGCCTCGAACGTGCCGCCGGCGTCGACCGCGCCGTGGCCCACCGCCATCGAGTAGTAGAGCGACGCGTAGTAGGTGAGCCCCATGCCGGCGCCGTAGACGAGGAGGCCGGCGATCAGCACCGGCGCCGTCCCGGCGAGGAGGACCAGCGCCAGCCCCCCGCCCAGCGCCGCGCTGGCGGCCGCCAGCGTCCCCCAGCGCCCGTGCCAGTAGTGGGTGCGCCACATCCCCAGGAGGACCAGGAAGCGCATCGCCATCCACGCGGACGCGACGAAGCTGGCGGCCGTGCTGCCGACGCCGACCGCCGCCAGGCGTTGCGGGAGGACGGGCGCCAAGGTGGCCGAGATGACGTAGCTGAACGGCAGCAGCCAGGAGATCGAGCGGAGCAGCGACGGGTACTCGGCGCCGACCGCCGCGCGCGCGGCCTCCGGTTCGTGCGGGGCCGGATGAGGCGGCAGCCCACGCGTGGCGAGCCAGGCGAGGACCGTGGCGCCGGCCGAGACCGCGAAGCTGCCGGACCTCCCCAGACGCGCCACGAGCGGCAGCACGACGAGCGGCAGCGCCGTCGCCGGGGTCCAGGTGACGTTGAACTTCCCGATCGCCGCCCGCATCTCGGCGCCGTGCCGCCCCGCGGTCAGGTAGCTCTCGACGACCGGCCAGGTCGCGGCGGAGGCGGCCACGCCGAGCAGCGCTCCGACGCAGAGCGCCCCCACGCTGGCCGGCGCGAGCATCGGAAGCAGCATCGCCGCGGTGCAGATGGCGAGCGACGCCGACAGCACGCCCCGCGGGGCTCGACCGTGGGCCAGGCGGCCGGCGAAGCGGGCGGCGAGCGCGTAGACCGCCCCCATGGCCACCGCCAGGGTCAGGTTGGCGACCGCCGAGAACCCGTACCGCGCGGCGGTGACGAAGAAAAGCCCGGCCCAGAACATACCGGTGGCCACCGACGCGAAAAACGTGACGGATAGCACACTTAGCAGAGACGCGGGCTGCGGAGATCTACTCATTCGTCCTCGAGAGCGTGATCAAAGATCCGGGTACACCCTTGCGCCGACCCGAGGAGTGACTAATTGGGACATTCACTGATTTTTTTACCGACGTTCCAAGAACGCTGAAGACGCTGAGATCGGCCGCGCGGCGGCCGTGGCGGCCGTCTGGTCGCGAGGGGAAGCGATGGAAGATATCCACAGCCCGGCCAACGGTCGATCGCCCACCGCCGTTTCACGCAAATCCCGCAACGGAGCCGCGCGCGCGCCGGGTGCCCCCAAGCGGAACGGCCGGACCAAGGCGCTCCCGCTTCACGAACAGCTCCGCGAGCTGCTGGGCGCCCTGCGGGCCGCCCGCCGGGGCGACTTCTCGGTTCGCCTCGACTTCGACTTCGATCGCCCGGAGGCCGACGCGGGAGGGAACGGCGTCGACCCCGGGGTCGGCCGGTTGATGGGCGACATCGCGCGCGAGGTCAACTCCGTCGTCGCGCTCAACGACGCCTTCGTCAGCCAGATGGTTCGCGTCGAGCGCATCGTCGGCCGTGAGGGGCGGATGAACGAGCGCGTCTCGCTGGGCGAGAGCGGCGGCGGCTGGGCGGAGAGCATCGGCGCGATCAACGCGCTCATCGGCGACCTCGTTCAGCCGACGACGGAGGTTGCACGCGTCATCAGCGCGGTCGCCGCCGGCGACTTCACGCAGAAGATGGCGCTGGAGATCGAGGGCCAGCCGGTCAAGGGCGAGTTCCTGCGGATCGGCACCACGGTCAATGGGATGGTCGATCAGCTGTCGAGCTTCGCCGCCGAGGTCACCCGCGTCGCCAAGGAGGTCGGCACCGACGGCAAGCTGGGCGGCCAGGCCGCCGTCCCCGCCGCCGCCGGGATCTGGCGCGATCTGACCGACAACGTCAACCAGCTGGCCAACAACCTGACCGCGCAGGTCCGCAACATCGCCGAGGTGACCACCGCGGTCGCGCGCGGCAACCTGTCGAAGAAGATCACCGTCGACGCCAAGGGCGAGGTGCTCGAGCTCAAGAGCACCATCAACACCATGGTCGATCAGCTGAACAGCTTCTCGGCCGAGGTCGCTCGCGTGGCGCGCGAGGTCGGCACCGAGGGGAAGCTGGGCGGCCAGGCCGACGTCAAAGGCGTCAGCGGCGTCTGGAAGGACCTGACCGACAACGTCAACTTCATGGCCACCAACCTGACGGCGCAGGTGCGTGGGATTGTCAAAGTGGTGACCGCGGTCGCGAATGGGGATCTGTCGCAGAAGCTGGTGGGGGTCGAGGCCAAGGGGGAGATCGCGGCGCTGGCCGACACGCTCAACGGCATGACCAAGACGCTGGGAATCTTCGCCGAGCAGGTCACCAGCGTGGCTCGCACGGTCGGTGTCGAGGGGAAGCTGGGCGTCCAGGCCGAGGTCCCGGGTGTGGCGGGAACGTGGAAGGACCTGACCGACAACGTCAACCTGCTGGCCAACAACCTCACCACCCAGGTGCGCAACATCGCCGAGGTCACGACGGCGGTCGCCAACGGCGACCTGTCGAAGAAGATCACCGTCGACGCCAAGGGCGAGGTGCTCGAGCTCAAGAGCACCGTCAACACCATGGTCGATCAGCTGCGCGCCTTCGCCTCCGAGGTCACGCGCGTGGCGCGCGAGGTCGGCACCGAGGGGAAGCTGGGCGGCCAGGCCGACGTGCGCGGCGTCAGCGGGACGTGGAAGGACCTGACCGACAACGTCAACCTGCTGGCCGGCAACTTGACCGATCAGGTCCGCAACATCGCCAAGGTGACGACCGCCGTCGCCAACGGCGACCTCTCGCAGAAGATCACGGTCAGCGTCAAGGGCGAGATCCTCGAGCTCAAGGACACCATCAACGCGATGGTCGATCAGCTCAACAGCTTCGCCGCCGAGGTCACCCGCGTCGCGCGCGAGGTCGGCACGCAAGGGAAGCTGGGCGGCCAGGCTCGGGTCCCGGGCGTCAGCGGGACGTGGAAGGACCTGACCGACAACGTCAACCTGTTGGCCGGCAATCTGACCGATCAAGTGCGCAACATCGCCAAGGTGACGACCGCGGTCGCCAACGGTGACCTCTCACAGAAGATCACCGTCGACGTCAAAGGGGAGATCCTCGAGCTCAAGAACACCATCAACTCGATGGTCGATCAGCTCCGCTCGTTCGCGGGTGAGGTCACGCGCGTCGCCAAGGAGGTCGGCACCGACGGCAAGCTGGGCGGGCAGGCCGACGTCAAGGGCGTCGCCGGCGGCGTCTGGAAGGATCTCACCGACAACGTCAACTCGATGGCCTCCAACCTGACGGCGCAGGTGCGCAACATCGCGCTGGTCACCACCGCCGTCGCCAACGGCGACCTGTCGAAGAAGATCACCGTCGACGTCAAAGGCGAGATCCTCGAGCTGAAGAACACCATCAACACGATGGTCGATCAGCTGAACAGCTTCGCCAGCGAGGTCACGCGCGTCGCCAAGGAGGTCGGCACCGAGGGGAAGCTGGGCGGTCAGGCCGACGTCGGCGGCGTCGCCGGTGTCTGGAAGAACTTGACCGAAAACGTCAACTTCATGGCCCGCAACCTGACCGCGCAGGTGCGCGGCATCGTGAAGGTCG
>DASYCK010000184.1:0-17175 GCA_036500205.1 Polyangia bacterium
CGATCAACGGCCTGAACGCGATCAACGGCCTGAACGCCATCAATGGCCTGAACGCCATCAACGGGCTCAAGCCGACAGCGCCGCTGCTGAACAGCGCCGACGGGCGCACCACGATGTCCTACCTGGTCCGGTGCGCGCTCCCCGCCGGGCACAGCGTCACCAAGCAGGACCAGAACGGCGCCTCGTACACGTTCGCGGGGTCGATCGGGCTGGCGCCGCAGTGGGAGACAGGGACCTGCGATACGAGCTGCCAGGAACAGCTCTCGGCGTGTCTGATGGCGCACGTGAATACCTCCGGGCAACACATCGCCCTGTGGATCGTCGGCGACAACCCCTCCGTCGGCTGGAGCCTGTCGTCGAGCTATCCGTATCAAGAAGGCTCGTTCTTCGGGAACGTCTTCGCGTCGCCGCCCCAGGCCTACTACTGCAACGGCGAGGACTACGATCTGGCCGTGGTCCCCGGCCGCCTGGGCGCCATGCAGACGGGCGCGCCTTACACCAATCCCTACGGCGCCACCGCGGCGTGCAAGAAATACTGCACCGCCTCGCCGACGCCGTACGCGTCGAGCGGGTACAGCGCCTGTGGGTCGTTCAAGCACGTCATCACCGTGTACCGGGACTGGGACCCGCACACCCCGTACAAGATCTGCGCGCGTTCGAGCGGCGGGTGCATGACCAGCGGCGCGGGCGCGAACGCCCTTTTCACCTTGACCAAGGACGCGGGGACCGTGAACCAGCAGTTCTCGATCACCCGGGTGAACGACGGCCAGTACAGGCTCTGCTCGCTGCAGAGCGGACTGTGCCTGCAGCCGGCGACCGGGACGGCGGCCCCGCTGCGGCAGGTGGCCGCCGCGGGCGCGCCGCTGTGGAACATCAAGCCACACGAGGGGGCGTACGGTTACTACTTCGCCTGCACCACCAGCAGCGGCGTGTGCGCCGCCGTCAACGGTGGCAGCGCCTCGGCGCTGGGCACGATCGAGAACGACGCCTTCCACAACATCACCGCCCAGCAGTGGAGCATCCTCCCTGCGCATTAGTAATTTTTATGTATTTAGATGTAGTTATCTATTTGAATTATAATTAAGCGGAGGCCACCATCAGACGAAGCCTGGAAGGAGCTTCGTCAATGATCTCTCGCCCCGCGTCCAAATACCGTCCCTCCCCGACGGTGTCCCTCCCCGATCGCACGTGGCCCTCGCGCGTGATCTCCCGGCCCCCTCTGTGGTGCAGCTCGGATCTGCGCGATGGCAATCAGGCCCTCATCGAGCCGATGGATCGGCGCCGCAAGCAGCGGATGTTCGACCTGCTGGTGGAGATCGGCTTCAAGGAGATCGAGGTGGCGTTCCCGTCGGCCTCGCAGACCGACTTCGACTTCGTGCGGGCGCTGATCGAGGAGCACCGCATCCCCGACGACGTGACCATCCAGGTGCTGACCCCCGCGCGGGAGGATCTCATCGCCCGGACCTTCGAGGCGGTGCGGGGCGCCAAGCGCGCCACCATGCACTTCTACAACGCCACCTCGCCGCTGTTCCGGCGGGTGGTGTTCCGGCGCGATCGCGACGGCGTCATCGAGATAGCCACCACGGCGGCGCGCCAGATCAAGGCGCTGGCCGACGCCCGGCCCGAGACGGCCTGGAGCTTCGAGTACAGCCCCGAGACCTTCACCGCCACCGAGCTCGACTTCGCGAAGGCCATCTGCGATGCCGTGACCGAGATCTGGCAGCCGACGCCCGCGCACCGGGCCATCCTGAACCTGCCGGCGACGGTCGAGATCGCGACGCCGAACGTCTACGCCGACCAGATCGAATGGATGCACCGTCATCTGGCCCGCCGCGACTCGGTCATCCTCAGCCTGCACCCGCACAACGATCGCGGCACGGGCGTGGCGGCGGCCGAGCTGGGGGTGATGGCGGGCGCGGAGCGCGTCGAGGGTTGCCTGTTCGGAAACGGCGAGCGCACCGGCAACGTCGATCTGGTGACCTTGGCCTTGAACCTCTACAGCCAGGGCATCCACCCCGGCCTCGATTTCTCGGACATCGATCGGGTGCGCCGCGACGTCGAGGTGTGCAACCAGTTGCCGGTGCACCCGCGCCATCCCTACGTGGGCGATCTGGTGTTCACCGCGTTCTCGGGCTCGCATCAGGACGCCATCAAGAAGGGGTTCGCGGCGCGCGAGGCGGAGGGCGCCGCTGACGGCGCCTGGGACATTCCTTACCTCCCCATCGATCCCGCCGATCTGGGCCGCAGCTACGATGCCGTCATTCGCGTCAACAGCCAGTCGGGCAAGGGGGGCGTGGCCTACCTGCTGGCGGCGGAGTACGGCTTCGATCTGCCCAGACGCTTGCAGATCGAGCTGGCCCGCATCGTTCAAGAGGTCACCGACTCGTCGGGGAAGGAGATCGGGGCGGCCGACATCCATGGCATCTTCGCGCGGGAGTACCTCAATCGCGCGGCGCCCCATCGCTACGTCGGCCATCGCCTGGAGGCGAGCCAGGTCGGCGCGGGCGTCAACCTGACCCTCGAGCTGGAGGTCGATGGCGCGCGGCAGGTGTATCGCGGGAGCGGCACCGATTCGCTGCAGGCCGCCCTGGACGCGCTGGGTGGAGAGCGCAAGCAGCTCATCGCCCTCGATCATCACCAGCATCTGCTCGACCGTCGCGGCGCCGATGCGGACGCCGTCGCGTACGTCGAGCTACGGATCGAGAGTGCTGGTCCGGGCGCGCCCGTCCAGGGCGTGGGCACCGATCGCGACGGGACCGCGGCCTTGTTGAAGGCGATCGTCAGCGCCATGAACCGTCAGGCGGCCGCGGCGCGCCCGCTATTGGCCGCCGCGCTATAGCGCGGTTCGGCCGCCGCGCTGTAGCGCGGTCCTGCCGCTCAGAGCTGGCGCATCAACCGGGCGGGGTTGCCGCCCATCATCGCGCGATCGGGGACGTTCTTCGTGATGAGGCTTCCCGCCATCACCACGACGTCGTCTCCGATGGTCAGGTTCGGGATCACGGCGCTCTTGACCCCGAAGAAGCCGTTCTTTCCCACCTTCACCGTGCCGGCGATGGTCACGCCCGCCGTCACCTGTCCGTAGTCCCCCAGCAGGCAGTCGTGATCGACGCTGGACAGCGTGTTGACGATGCAGGCGAACCCGATGTGGGCGCGCGAGCCGATCTGGCTGCCCGGACAGAGCACCGTGCCGGCATCGAGCTGCGCGTCGCGCGCCACGAAGACGTTGGGCGCCACGCAGGTCGGCAGCCGCGCCCCCAGCGTCCGCAGCTTGTCCGCCACGCGCATGCGATCGCGGTTGGTGCCGAGGCCCAGATAGAACTCCGCGCCCGGGTTGTCCATCACCACCGTCCCCAGCCGTTCGTCCTCGGTCGCCGGCGTGGTGGTCACGAACTCGGGCGCTGCCGGAAGCAGCGACGCGATGACGCGCGCGTGCCCTCCCGCTCCGATGACGAACAGCTTAGGCATGAACGACGGACTTGTTGGTCACGATGTAGGCCATCAAGGTTCCGTCGGACACGCGCGACAGGGAGCTCTCGATCGCGATCCCGTCCGGCGTCTCGCGCCTGGCGTGCACGCGGTACTGAATGCGATCCGTGGCGTCACTGTTCGCGAAGTAGAAGATGTCGCGGCTGACGGTGCTGGAGGTGAAGGCCCACCGGCTGTTCCGCTTCATGTAGGCGAGCTCGCAGATGTCGCTGACCATCGGATAGGCCGCGAAATACAGCAGCCCGACGCCGTTGATGTCGTGGTACGGGACGATGTCGTAGACCGTCTCGAACAGCGTGGGCGCCAGCGTGTGGCCCCTCTGGGTGCGGTACCCTTGGCCGAAGTCCGGCATGGCCGCCAGGTCCGGGATGGGACAGCCGGCGGGGATGGTGGGCTGCCCCTTGATCAGGCTGGTGTTCGACGTCGCCACGCCGCGCTTGGTGAAGCTCGACATCAGCGAGGCCTTGAGGTTCTTGCGCGCGCCGTGGAGCGCGATCTCGCTGAAGAACATCCCCCGCCCGTAGCGGCCGATGCTGCCTTCCAGCGAGACGTCCTCGTTCTCCTCGAAGGCCTTCAAGGGGTCCGTCGCCTCGATCCGGATCCGGGTCAGCGCCGCGTAAAGCCGGTCGCCGTTGTCGTCGCACAGCGCGCTGGAGGGCGCCTTGAGACCAGCCGTGATCATCGACCAGTGGGCGTCGCCCAGCTCCTTGAACAGCCACGACTCCGACAGCCCCCCCAGGGCCATCTGTGGCATGTTCAGGGCGTAGCGCCTGCGCAACGTCGTCGGGGTGTGCCCGCTGGGCAGGGCGGCCGCGTCCCGTTGCAGGTGCGCGATCAGCTGCGCTGGCGTCGACAGCTCGCACCAGGCGGCATCCGTCACGGGAGCTCCGATGGCGCGCTCGACGGTGGCGCGCAGCTCGAGCATTCCGAAGCTGTCGACGCCCAGATCGGCGAACGACGACCCGGCCTGATCGAGCGAGAACCCTGGAATCTGCGCCCGCAAGAGCGCGACGATCGCTGACATGGTCACCATGAACGGGGCTCCTTCAGGCGGTGTGAGCGCGCGCCGACCCGGGGGGCGGGGACCCCGGACGGCTGCGTTGGGCGACATGGGCGTACCTGCACCCCGGTTTCCTCGGCAGGTTGGCCGGCGTTCTTTATGGAGGGTGCGCCGCGCCGGTCGTTACAAGAGACCGGGAGCGCGTGGTAGCTTCCGCGCCTCCACGCCATGGCACGAATCAATTCGAACTACCAGAAGCTGCAGGCCGGTTACCTGTTCCCCGAGATCGGGAAGCGCGTGCGCGCGTTCGCGGCGCAACATCCCGACGCCAAGATCATTCGCCTGGGCATCGGCGACGTGGTGTTGCCGCTGCCGGGCCCCATCGTCGACGCGCTGAAGGCGGGCGCCGACGAGCTGGCGCGCAAGGAGACCTTCAAGGGCTACGGACCCGAGCAGGGCTACGACTTCCTGCTGGCGGCCATCGCCGCCAGCTATCGCGAGCAGGGGGCGGCGGTCGAGCCCGACGAGGTGTTCGTGTCGGACGGCTCGAAGTGCGACACCGCCAACATCCAGGAGATCTTCGCGGCCGACAGCCTCATCGCCGTCACCGATCCGGTCTATCCCGTCTACGTCGACACCAACGTGATGGCGGGGCGCACGGGGGCCGCCGACGCATCCGGGCGCTACGCCGGTCTGCAGTACCTGCCCACCACCGCCGAGAACGGCTTCGAGCCGCCGCTGCCCTCGACGCGGGTCGACCTCGTTTATCTCTGCTCGCCGAACAACCCCACGGGCGCCGTGATGTCGCGCGACAGCCTCACCCGCTGGGTGGCCTGGGCGAAGGCGAACGGCGCCGTCATCTTGTTCGACGCCGCCTACGAGGCGTTCATCCGCGAGCCGGGCTTGCCCCACAGCATCTACGAGATCCCGGGCGCCCGCGAGGTGGCCATCGAGTTCCGCAGCCTGTCGAAGACGGCGGGGTTCACCGGCACGCGCTGCGCGTACATCGTCGTCCCCAAGGAGCTGAAGGCCAAGGACGCCGCGGGAGCCGACGTCGCGCTGCACGGCCTGTGGAACCGTCGCCACAGCACCAAGTTCAACGGCGTCTCGTATCCCATCCAGCGCGCCGCCGCCGCCGTGTTCTCGCCCGAGGGGCGGGCGGCCGTGCAGGCAAACGTCGACACGTACATGGAGAATGCCCGCATCATTCGCGAGGGGCTGACCAAGGCCGGCTACACCGTCCACGGTGGCAAGAACGCCCCCTACGTCTGGTTGAAGGTGCCGGGCGACCTCACCTCGTGGCAGTTCTTCGACAAGCTGCTCGGCGACGCGAACGTCGTCGGTACGCCAGGCTCCGGCTTCGGTTCGTGCGGCGAGGGTTACTTCCGCCTGTCGGCGTTCGGCTTCCGCGAGAACGTCGAAGAGGCGGTGGCCCGCATCGCGCAGAAGCTCCCCGCGCGCTGATTCAGTCGCTTCCCGGCGTGTCCGAGCCGGGGCGGCCGTTCGGCATCTCGACGGTCCCGTCGGCGGGGGTCTCGCCGGCCCGGCCGCCGATGGCGTGCTCTTCCAGCTTCGCGTACAGCAAGGGGCGCCCGATCCCCAGCAGGCGCGCCGCCGCCGATCGGTTCCCCTTTGCTTGCTCGAGGGCCTTCACGATCAGCGTGCGCTCCAGGCGGGCCACCGAGGGGCGCAACGACAGATCCGTCGCGCCACCGGCGGCCGTCGGCTCGGCGAACGGGCCCTCGGACGCGCCAGCCCGAATCGCCTCGGGCAGGTTGGCGGCGTCGATGACCTCGCCTCCGGTCAGCACCGCCGCCCGTTCGATGACGTGGAACAGCTCGCGGACGTTGCCGGGCCACCCATAGGCGACCAGCCTCTCCATCGCCTCCTCCGACACCGCGCGCGCCGGCGTTCCGCGCAGCGCGTGCGCGACCAGCAAGGGAATGTCGCTGCGGCGGGCCCGCAGCGGCGGCACGTCGATCTCGATAACCGCCAGGCGGTAGTACAGGTCGTCGCGCAGGGCCGCGCCGGCGACGCCCGGGCGCACCGGGCGGCTGGTCGCGGCGATGATGCGGGCCTGGCTCGTCACCAGATCGTCGCCGCCCACCCGCTCGTAGGTCCCCTCTTGCACGACGCGCAGCAGCTTCGTCTGCAGCGGCAGGTCGAGATCGCCGATCTCGTCGAGGAACAGCGTCCCTTGCGCCGCCGCCTCGAAGCGCCCGGCACGCCGTCCGATCGCGCCGGTGAAGGCGCCCTTCTCGTGGCCGAACAGCTCGCTCTCGATCAGCGTCGGCGGCAGCGCCGCCAGGTTCACCGCCACGAAGGGCTGCCGCTCGCGCGCCGAGTGGCCGTGAATGGCGCGGGCCACGACCTCTTTCCCGGTCCCCGTCTCGCCGGTGATGAGGATGGGCGCCGTCGACGCGGCGGCGCGCCCGATCAGCTTCCAGACCGCCAGCATGGCGGCGCTGGTGCCGATCAGATCGCCGCGCGGCGACGACGACGAGGCGACCGGCGCCGTGGCGCGCGACAGCGCCCGCTGGCGGATGGCCCGGTCGACGACGGCGCGCAGGGCCACCAGATCGAACGGCTTGGTGAGGTAGTCGAACGCGCCGTCGCGCATGGCGCGGATGGTGCGTTCGCTGTCGCCGTAGGCGGTGGCGATGATGACGGGGATGTCGGGGGCGGCGCCGTCGCGCAGCTCGCCCAGATAGTCGAGGCCGTCGCCGTCACGCAGGCGGATGTCGAGCAGCACGCAATCGATGGGGTGTGCCGCCAGGGCGGCGCGCGCCTCGCCGATGCCAGCGGCAGGCCAGGCTTCGTGGCCCATCGCGCCCACCACCTCGACCAGGCCCTGTCGCAGCCCTGGCTCGTCCTCGACTATCAACACCGCGCTCATGCCGCTCCTCGCGCCGATTCCGGCAGGGTCAATTCGAAGCGCGTGACGTCGGCCGCACGCGCGTAGGTCAGATCGCCCCCGTGCGCGCGGGCGATGCCGCGCGAGATGGCCAGCCCCAAGCCCGTGCCGTCGGCCTTGGTCGTGAAGAACGGCTCGAACAGCTCGATGGCGCGCGCCGGGGCGACGCCCGCGCCGTGATCTTCGACGCCGATGCGCAGCCCGGTCGCGCCGTCGGCGTTCGGCCCGGCGTCGATGGTGACGTCGACCACCTCGCCCACCGCCGACGCCTCGACCGCGTTCCGCAGCAGGTTGTCGATGGCCCGGGCCAGCGCGTCGGGATCGGCGATCACCCGCCCGTCGCCCGAGGCGCGCAGCTTCACGCCCTTCTCGGCTGCCCAGGGGGCGAGCGTCTCCATCCGGGCGCGCAGGAGCTCGCCGGCCGCCAGCGCGCGCCGCGGGCCGAGCGGACGCCCCGATACGATGAGCAGATCCGCGACCAGGCGATCGAGGCGGGAGATCTCCGACGAGGCATGCTCGATGTCGCGCCTCAGCTCGGGGGACAGCGAGGGCGCGGTGGTCATGGCCAGATCGAGGCGCAGCTTGATCGACGCGAGCGGATTGCGGACCTCATGCGCGACCCCCGCCACCACCCTCCCCAGAGCGGCCAGCCGTTCCTGGCGCGCCAGATCGCGCCCCAGCCGTTCCTGGATGCGGCGAGCCTCCGCCAGGTGCCGGGCCAGCTTCGCGATCCCGTCGCCGATGTCGCCGAACTCCCGCACCGACATGGCCGGCATCGTCGCCGACAGATCGCGCGCCAGCGCGTTCAGGGCCCCTTGCAGCGCGCCCGTCCCGCGCTTGACGGTGATCAGCGCCGACGCCGCGCAGGCCACCAGCAGCAGCGCCGAGATGGTGAGGGCGACCACGAGGACGCGCCAGCTTTGCAAGGTCGGGGACGGCTTCACCGCCATGGCGGCCCAGGCGAAGCGATCGTCAGCGGCGGGACCGATGCGCGCCACCAGGTGTCCGCCCGGGAGGCTGATCTCCCCCTCGCCGCCGGCGGCGGTGGCACGCGCCGCCAGCGCGGTCATGAAGGGGCGCCAGGCGATCGGAACGGCCGCCGGAATGTCTCTCTTGGGGGTGGCCGTGATGCCGGCGCGCATGCCGACGACGTACGAGCCCCCCGGGACCCCCGCTTCGACCCCCTCCGCCTGCAGCTTGGCAAGCTCGTCCTGGATCGTCTCTCGCGC
Organism: Polyangia bacterium; assembly: GCA_036500205.1. GTDB lineage: Bacteria > Myxococcota_A > Polyangia > Fen-1088 > Fen-1088 > DASYCK01. The sequence goes on from DASYCK010000184.1 coordinate 8,630, forward strand.
GCGCTCGATCCGCTGCGCCGTCGTCATGGAGATGGCTCGGTAGAGCGCCGCCGCCGACAGGGCCGCCGTGAAGACGCCCATCGCCGAGACGAGAAGCAATCGGGAACGTATGGGTCGTCGGGGGGCCATGGGTAGAGCTTCGCCGTCTCCGGTTTCAGCAAGCGCGGTGCCGTCCCGTGAGGGGCTCATGAGGCCGTCCAGACGCGGTGAGAGACGGGTGTACGATGCCGCTGTTCGCGACACATGTCGCGATTCGGAACAGCCGGCCGCGCCCCGGAGCCGCCGTTGCGGTGTCGGCCGGTGAACCCGTGGTGGTCCAGGATTTGCGGCGGAGCGCGATTGGCGTCGTCACCCATGTGCATCTCGATTCGTCTCTCCATCCATATCTCATGTGGGCGCCGTGCGCTTTCCGGCGTCGCTTCGGCGACGCTGGTCCTGGCGGCGGCGCTGCTTGCGCGGCCGGTCCGCGCCGACGAGCTGTCGCCCACCGGCGCCGCCGGGGGCAAGCTGTCGCTCGCCAGGGCCGAGGCCATCGCGCTCGACCATCAGCCAACGGTCGCCGAGGCGGCCGGCCAGACCGAGGCGTCCGAGGGGCGGGTCGAGGAGGCGCGCTCCGGCTACCTGCCGCAGGTGGCGCTGACGGGGGTCTACCAGCGGACGACCGGGAACTTCGCCCCCCGTCCCGGCGGTCTGCCGGCGAACGTGGCGGCGCCGAGCTGGACCTCGACGACGTACAACTACTTCAATTTCGGCGCGTCAGCGTCGCAGCTGATCTACGACTTCGGCCAGACCAGCGGAAAGTGGCGGGCGGCCGGCGCGAGCCGGGACGCCGCGCGCGACAACGAGCGAACGGTGCGGGTGCAGACCTTGCTGGCCGTGCGCCGCGCCTACCTGCTGGCGCGGGCGCAGGCCGAGCTGGCCGTGGTGGCGCGGCAGACCGTCGACAACGAAGAGAAGCACATCACGCAGACGGTGGGGTTCGTGAAGGCCGGCATCCGGCCCGACATCGACCTGGCGCGCGTGCGCACCGATCTGGCGAACGCCAAGGTGCAGCTGGTGAACGCGAACAACAGCCTGCTGCTGGCACGCGCGACGTTGAATCAGACGATGGGGCTGCCGGTGAACACCCGCTACGATCTGGCCGACGAGACGTTTCCGGCGGTGGCCGGGGAAGAGCAATCGGTCGACGACCTGATCGGTCAGGCGGTCAAGGGGCGCCCCGAGCTGGCCACCCTCGCCGACCAGCGCCGGGCCGGGGAGCTGACGGTGCGCGCCCTCAAGGGCGGCTACGGGCCGGCGCTGGCGGCGACCGCGGGCGCGACGGAGGCGGGCACCCAGTTCGACAACCTGGTGCCCAACTGGTACCTGGGGCTGACGGCGGCCTGGCCGATCTTCCAGGGGGGGCTGACCCGCGGGCAGGTGCGCGAGGCCAAGGGGACGTTGCTAACCTTGACCGCGTCCGAGCAGGCGGAGCTGCTGCAGATCCGCATCGACGTCGAACAGGCGCAGCTGGGCGTGCTGGCGGCGAAGTCGACGATCTCGGCGGCGGAAGAGGCGCTGGCGAACGCGCGCGATCTGCTGCGCCTGGCCGAGCGTCGCTACGAAACTGGTCTGGGGAGCTCGATCGAGCTCGGTGATGCGCAAGTCGCGGCTACGGCGGCCGCGGCGCAGGAAGTGACCGCTCGCTTCAGTCTGGGCACGGCGCGCGCGCAACTTCTCGCCGCTTTGGGTGTGACATGAGCACGAAGTCAGACGAACCCGTTCGCAACCGGAAAGACGTCGCGGCGCTGGCGCCGGTGCCGACGGCGCCAGCCGACGAAAACAACCGCGGCGCGCGCCCCCCCGCGCCCCAGACGCCACCGGAGAGCCATCGCGGTCGCTGGATCGTCGCGATCATCGTCATCGTCGCCGTGGTGGTGGGGTTGGCCCGCTGGCGGTCGAAGGCCCACGAGAACGCCGCCGCCGCCAACCAGGGGAAGAACGCCGCCGATCGCCCGGTGCCGGTGCTGGTCGCCGCCGCGGCGGCGCGCGACGTGCCGATCTACCTGGAAGGCCTGGGGAGCGTGCTGGCGTTCAAGACCGTCAACATCCACACGCAGGTCGACGGTCGCCTGGTTCGCGTCGCCTTTCGCGAAGGGCAGGCGGTGAAGCGGGGCGAGCTGCTGGCCGAGGTCGATCCGCGCCCGTTCACCATCCAGCTTCATCAGGGCGAGGCTGCCCTGGCGCGTGACGACGCCCAGCTGAAGGGGGCCGAGAAGAACCTGGAGCGTTACGCGGCGGTCAGCGCCGAGCGCCTGATCCCCGAGCAGCAGACCGACGACCAGCGCGCGCTGGTCGAGCAGCTGCGCGGCACCACCCAGAGCGATCGGGCGCAGATCGAGAGCGCCCGGTTGAACCTCGACTACGCCCGCATCACCTCGCCCATCGACGGCATCGTGGGCGTGCGCCAGGTCGACCAGGGGAACATCGTCCACGCGGCCGACGCGAACGGCATCGTGGTGGTGACGCAGATGGATCCCATCGCCGTGCTGTTCACCTTGCCCCAGGACTACCTGCCGCAGGTGGCGGCGCAGCTGAAGAAGGGACCGCTGGTCGTCGAGGCGCTGGGGCGCGACGGCAGCCAGACCTTGGCCAAGGGGACGCTGGAGGTGATCGACAACCAGATCAACCAGGCCACCGCCACCATGCGCTTGAAGGCGATCTTTCCCAACGCGGACCGGGCGCTATGGCCGAACCAGTTCGTCAAGACGCGGCTGCTGGTCGACGTGCGCAAGAACGTGCTGGTGGTACCGGCCGTGGCCGTGCAGCGCGGGCCGCAGGGGACGTTCGTCTATGTGCTGACGCCCGACGGTCACGCCGATCAGCGCGCGGTCACCCTGGAATCGACCGAGGGCGATCAGGCGATCCTGTCGAAGGGGATCACGCCGGGAACCAAGGTCGTCATCGAGGGTCAGGCCCAGCTGCGCGCCGGAGCGAAGGTGATCCTTCGTGATGGTTCGCAACAGGGCGCGCACAAGCAGGGCGACGGTACGGACGAAGGCAAGCACGTGACGGGCGGGGGCGGCACGGGCGGTCACCGCCGCGCGGCGGGTCCTCCCAGCGACGCGGCCAGCGGGTTCCGGGGCACCGGCGCGCCAGCGGAGCCGCCGCGGTGAACATCTCCGAGCCGTTCATCCGCCGCCCGGTCGGCACGTCGCTGCTGATGGCGGGCGTGCTGGTGGGCGGAATCGCGGCGTTCCGCTTGCTCCCGGTGGCGGCGCTGCCGCAGGTCGACTATCCGACCATCGTGGTGTCGACGTCGCTGCCCGGCGCCAGCGCCGAGACGATGGTGTCGGCGGTGACGACGCCGCTCGAGCGGCAGCTCGGGCAGATCCCGTCGCTGGGCGAGATCACCTCGGTCAGCAGCGCCTCCACGTCGCAGATCACGCTGCAGTTCAGCCTGGATCGCGACATCGATTCGGCCGAACAGGACGTGCAGGCGGCGCTGAACGCCGCTTCGAACCTGTTGCCGCGCACCTTGCCCACGCCGCCGACCTACAGCAAGAGCAACCCGGCGGACGTGCCGGTCATCTCGCTGTCGATCAGCTCGGACAGCGTGCCGCTGAACGTGGTCGACGACTACGCCGATTCGATCCTGGCCCAGAAGCTGTCGCAGGTGTCGGGCGTCGGCCTGGTCACCCTGAACGGTGGTCAGCGGCCGGCCGTGCGCGTGCAGGTCGATCCGGTGGCGCTGGCGGGGCGCGGGCTGTCGCTGGAGGATGTCCGCACGGTGCTGGCGGCGGCGAACGTGAACCAGCCCAAGGGAAACCTGGACGGCACGCGCCAGAACTACACGCTGGCCACGAACGATCAGCTCGAGAACGCGGCCGACTACGGGCCGCTCGTGATCGCGTACATCAACGGCGCCGAGGTGCGGCTGTCCGATGTCGCCAAGGTGGTGCCCGGGGTCGAGAACGCCGAGCTGGCCGGCTGGTCCAACGATCATCGCGCCGTGATCTTGAACGTGCAGCGCCAGCCGGGCGCGAACCTGATCCAGGTGGCCGACCGCATCCGGACCTTGCTGCCCGAGCTGGGGGCGTCGCTGCCGCGCGGGATCGACGTGCGCGTGCTGTCCGACCGCACCGAGACCGTGCGCGCCTCGGTCGAGGACGTGGAGACCACCCTGGCGCTGACCATCCTGCTGGTGGTGGGCGTCATCTACTTCTTCCTGCGCAACCTGCGCGCGACGATCATCCCCGGCGTGGCGGTGCCGCTGTCGCTGCTGGCCACGTTCGGGGTGATGCTGTTCCTCGGCTACAGCCTGAACAACCTGACCCTGATGGCGCTGACCATCTCGACTGGCTTCGTGGTCGACGACGCCATCGTCATGATCGAGAATGTCTCGCGCTATATCGAGCAGGGCGAACAGCCGTTCGAGGCGGCGCTGAAGGGGGCGAAGCAGATCGGCTTCACCATCGTGTCGTTGACGGTGTCGCTGGTGGCGGTGCTGATCCCGTTGCTGTTCATGGGGGGCATCATCGGTCGGCTGTTCCGCGAGTTCGCGGTGACGTTGAGCACCGCCATCGTCGTGTCGGCGGTGGTGTCGTTGACCCTGACGGCGATGATGTGCGCGCACATCCTGAAGCCGCACCACGCCGAGAAGGAGAGCGCGGCGGCGCGCGTGTTCGGTCGGCTGCTGGACCGCGCCATCGCCGCCTACGATCGCTCGCTGGCCGTGGTGCTGCGCCATCAGACGCTGACCTTGCTGGTCACGCTGGGGACGGTGGCGCTGACGGCGATCCTGGCGGTGACGATCCCCAAGGGGCTGTTCCCGCAGCAGGACACGGGCCTGCTGCTCGGTGTGACGCAGGCGCCGCCCGACATCTCGTTCGACGCCATGATGGATCGGCAGCGCGCCGTGGCGCAGGTGATCCAGGCCGATCCCGGCGTGCTGTCGGTGTCGTCGTTCATCGGCGCCGACGGCAGCAACCCCACGCTGAACAGCGGTCGCCTGTCGATCACGCTGAAGTCACGGAAGGAGCGCAAGGACAGCGCCGAGCAGATCATCGCCCGCGTGCAGCAGCAGCTGCAGAAGATCGCGGGGGTCGAGGTCTACCTGCGCGCGGTGCAGGACCTGCAGCTCGACAGCCGGCAGAGCCGCACCCAGTACCAGTATTCGCTGGAGGACGCCAATCCCACCGAGCTGGCGGCCTGGGCGCCGCGCGTGCTGGAGGAGTTGCGCAAGCTGCCGGCGCTGGCCGACGTTGCCACCGACGAGCAGCAGGGGTCGCTGCGGCTGTCGCTGTCGGTCGATCGCGACACGGCGTCACGGCTGGGCGTGACGGCGCAGGCCATCGACGACACGCTTTACGACGCCTTCGGGCAGCGGCCGGTGTCGATCATCTTCACGCAGCTGAACCTGTACCGGGTCATCCTCGAGGTGTCGCCGCAGTACCAGGAGAACCCGGCCGCGCTCGATCAGATCTACGTGCGCGCCAGCAATGGAGCCCAGGTGCCGCTGACGGCGTTCGCCCACTACGACAAGTCGGCGTCGGCGCTCTCCATCGCGCACGAGGGGCAGTTCCCGTCGGTCACGCTCTCCTTCAATCTGGCGGGGAACGCCTCGCTGGGGGACGCCGTCCGCGCCGTCAACGAGACGGTGGCGGCGATGTCGCCGCCGGCCAGCTTGCACGGCGGCTTCCAGGGCGCCGCGGCGGCGTTCGGTGACTCGCTGGCCACCGAGCCGCTGCTGATCCTGGCGGCCATCGTGATGGTCTACATCGTGCTCGGCGTGCTGTACGAGAGCTACATCCACCCCGTCACCATCCTGTCGACCTTACCGTCGGCGGGCGTGGGGGCGTTTCTGGCGCTGATGGTGTGCGGGTCCGAGTTCAGCATCATCGCCCTGATAGGCATCGTGCTGTTGATCGGCATCGTGAAGAAGAACGCCATCATGATGATCGACTTCGCGCTGGAGGGGGAGCGCGAACGGGGAATGTCACCGATGGACGCCATCCGCGAGGCTTGCCGGCTGCGCTTCCGCCCCATCATGATGACGACGCTGGCGGCGCTGCTGGGCGGGCTGCCGCTGGCGCTGGGCACGGGGACCGGCTCGGAGATGCGGCGGCCGCTCGGCATCTCGATCGTGGGCGGCCTGCTGGTGTCGCAGGTGCTGACCTTGTACACGACGCCCGTCATCTACCTGTTCATGGAACGGATCGCGGCGCGCTTCCGGAAGCCGCACGCGGCGACGTCCCCGTCGACGACGGCGCTGGTGCCGGTGCCGGACGCGGAGTGACATGAACCTCTCGGCGCCGTTCGTCCGTCATCCCATCGCCACGTCGCTGCTGGCGGCGGCGATGCTGCTGGCGGGGGTGGCCGCGTATCTCGAGCTGCCCATCTCGCCGCTGCCGAAGATGGACTTTCCCACCATCCAGGTGTCGGCGGGGCTACCGGGGGCCAGCCCCGAGACGATGGCCTCGTCGGTGGCCACGCCGCTCGAGCGGCGCTTCGGCCGCATCGCTGGCCTCGCCGAGATGACCTCGGCCAGCGCGCTCGGCGCGACCACCATCACCTTGCAGTTCGATCTGGATCGCGACGTGACCGGCGCCGCGCGCGACGTGCAGGCGGCCATCAACGCCGCCGCCGGCGAGCTGCCACCCAACCTGCCCAGCCTCCCCAACTACCGCAAGGTGAACCCGGCCGACGCGCCCATCTTGATCCTGTCGCTGCGGTCGAAGACCTTGCCGCTGGCGCAGGTGTTCGACGCGGCGAACAGCGTGCTCGCGCAGAAGTTCTCGCGCATCGAGGGGGTGGGGCAGGTGTTCGTGGGCGGCGGCCAGCAGCCGGCAGTGCGGGTGCAGGTCGACCCGGAGACCCTGGCGGGGCGCGACCTGGGGATGGAGGACGTGCGCGTCGCGCTCGCCTCCGCGACGTCGAATCAGCCCAAGGGGGCCGTGTCGGACGCCCGCCGCTCGTACGTGATCGACGCCGACAACCAGCTGTTCGGGGCGGCTGCCTACAAGAAGTTGATCATCGCTTATCGGGGAAACGCTGCCGTGCGGTTGGGCGACGTGGCGAACGTCTTCGACGACGTCGAGAACAACCGCCTGGCGGCATGGATCGACGGCCAGCGCTCGGTCCTGATGATCATTCGCCGCCAGCCCGGCGCGAACATCCTGGAGACGATCGCCCGGGTGAAGGCGGCGCTGCCCCACCTGACGGAGTCGATCTCGCCCGCCATCGACATCGACGTGGCGGTCGATCGCACGCAGACGATTCGCGCCTCCGTGCACGACGTGGAGATCACCTTGCTGCTGGGGGTGGTGCTGGTGACCCTGGTGGTGTTTCTGTTCTTGCGCAACGGGCGCGCGACGATCATCCCCAGCGTGGCGGTGCCGCTGTCACTGCTGGGGACGTTCGGGGTGATGTACATGCTGGGCTACAGCCTCGACAACCTGTCGCTGATGGCGCTGACCATCTCGACCGGCTTCGTCATCGACGACGCCATCGTGGTGACCGAGAACATCTCCCGGTTGATCGAGGACGGCATGTCACCGCGCGACGCGGCGCTGGAAGGGTCGCGGCAGATCGGCTTCACCATCGTGTCGATCACGACGTCGCTGATCGCGGTGTTCATTCCCATCCTGCTGATGGGGGGCGTGGTGGGTCGACTGTTCCGCGAGTTCTCGGTGACGTTGGCGGTGGCCATCGCCATCTCGGCGCTGGTGTCGCTGACGTTGACCCCCACCATGGCGGCGCAGTTGCTGCGTCCCCTGAGCGAGTCGAAGCAGGGGCGCTTCTATCGCTGGTCCGAGGCGGCGTTCGAGGCGTTGACCCGCGGCTACGACCGCGCGCTGCGGGTGGTGTTGCGCTGGGCGAAGCTGATGGTGCTGCTGACCCTGGCCACCGTGGCGCTGACGGTGATGCTCGCGATCCGCATCCCCAAGGGGCTGTTCCCGCAGCAGGACACAGGGCTCATTGCCGGGTCCTCGCAGGCATCGCAGGACATCTCGTCGTCGGCGATGCGTGCCCAGCAAGAGGCGTTGAACGCCATCGTCAACAAGGATCCCGACGTCGACCATGCCGTGTCGTTCGTGGGGGCGTCGAACGGCTCGACCGGCAACACCGGCACGCTGTTCGTGGCGCTGAAGCCCTACGCGCAACGAAAGTCGACCCCGGATCAGGTGATCGCGCGGCTGCGGCCGCAGCTGGCCAAGGTGGCGGGCGTGACCCTGTTGCTGCAGGCGGTGCAGGACGTGCGCATCGGCGGCCGCAGCTCGCGCACCCAGTACCAGTACACGCTGGAGGGGCCCAAGCTGGACGACCTGCAGCTGTGGACGCCACGCCTGATGGAGCGGATGCGTAAGTTGCCCATCTTGAAGGACCTGAACACCGACCTGCAGACATCGGGGCTGCAGCTGTCGATCATCATCGATCGCGACACGGCGGCGCGGCTGGGCGTGACGGCGCAGGCCATCGACGACACGCTGTACGATGCCTTCGGGCAGCGGCAGGTGTCGACCTCGTTCACCCCGCTGAACTACTACCGCGTGGTGCTGGAGGCG
>DASYCK010000185.1:0-32884 GCA_036500205.1 Polyangia bacterium
AGTTCGGCACCTTCCTGCCGCTGCGCGCGGACGGCAACGCGGTGTTGCCCAGCCCCGACGAGCCGGGCACGGCCTTCTTCCCCATCAACCCCAACGCGGCCGCGTTCGATTCGGTGCGCACCCCTGTCAGCGTCGGCAACAGCGCCGCCTGGCCCGCCTCCTGGCGCGCCCTCGGCGTCAGCCCCCGTGACACGGTGCTCTACTGCACCTACCTCACCAACGCCGGCGGCGCCGGCCAGGCGGTCCCGGCCGGGGCGCCCCTGGGCGCGGCGCTGGTGGCGGGCGTCGCGGCCCCCTGGTTCTACGGCCTCGGCGCCTGCAACCTGAACGGCCCCTCCGGCTTCTCGGCGAACGTGACGGTGCTCGGGATCTCCAGCACCTCGCCCTCCCTGCGTCGGTTCAACGACGGCCTGTGATGCCGACGACTAAAGCCTGGCGCCGCTCAGCCGATGTTCGGAGTCGCAGCCCAATTCAGAAAATGCAAACGGAGGATCTCATGGTTCGCTCTCGAAAACGCGGCTCTGGTTTCACGCTCGTCGAGCTCATGATCGTCGTGGCGATCATCGGCATCCTGGCCGCGGTGGCCATCCCGGCTTTCAGCAAGTACATCAAGCGATCGAAGACCGCTGAGGCGGCCGGTCACTTGAACAAGCTGTGGGCTGGCTCGGTCGCCTACTTCGAGACGGATCACGTCGACGCGGCCGGCGTGGTGCTGCCGAAGCAGTTCCCGGCCTCGATCAACAACGTTCCTGGAACGGACTGCTCCTGCCAGGCCACCGGCAAGTGCCCGGGCGGCGGCACCGAGTGGCAGAACGCGAGCTGGGTTGCGCTGTCGTTCTCGATCCCCGATCCGTTCATCTACAAGCCCAAGTACACGAGCGCGGGCTCGGGCTCGGCGTCGACCTTCACGGCCGAGGCCATCGGCGACCTGGACTGCAACGGCACCGAGTCGAACTTCAAGCGCCTGGGCGCCGTCGACGCGAACGGCGACGTCTCGGGCAGCAAGACCCCGATCGTCACGAACGAGCTGGAATAGCGGCGGGGGAGCAGCACTCCCCTCGACCGGAAAGCGGACGCCGTCGGATCGAAAGATCCGGCGGCGTTTTGCATTTCTCACCTCGCCCGGCTTGCGGTCACCGACCGAAGGTCGGCGGGTGAGGGGCTGCCTACGCCTCGGTGGGCTCGATGCCGGTCTTTTGATGGAACGGGGCGAAGAGCGTGGCGAGCACGGAGGGCGTGGCGGCGACGAGGACGATGATGAAGAACCAGTGGTAACCGACCGCCCGCTGGATGACGCCGCTCAGGATCCCGGTGACCATCATGCAAAGTCCCATGAACGCCGTCGCGAAAGCGTAGTGCGCCGTCTTGTAGGGCCCGGGGGCCATCTGCTGCATCATGTAGATCATGTGTCCGACGGCGCCGAAGCCCCATCCGAACTTCTCGATGATCACGACCGCGGCGATGACCGACGTGTTCGTGGTCATGGATTGATTGAGGTAGAGGAAGGTCGCGTTGGGGATGTTGATGCACAGACAGAGGATCAGCAGCGACTTCTTCAGGCCGAGGCGCGCCACGAACAGCCCGCCCAGGATGGACGCGACGATGAAGGCGATCGTTCCACACCCGTTGACGAACGACAGTCCCTGATTGGTCAGCCCCAGGCCACCGTTCTCACGCGAGTCGATGATGAACAGCGGTCCCATCTTGTCCAGCAAGCCGAGGCCGAACCGATAGAAGAACGCGAACGCGATCATCGACCAGATTCCCTTCTTCTGGAAGAAGGTCGAGAACGCGCGCCCGAAGACCTTCATGGCCTCGCCCGCGCCCTTCGGCGCGTCGAGGGCTTTGGCGCCCTGCGGAAGGACCTTCGTATGGTAAAGCCCCATCAGAAACGTGAAGGCGGCCACGCCCAGCAACACGAGCGTCCAGGCCGTGGCCCAGCTGCCCGTCCGATCGTGGAGGACGCCGGAGAGGCCGACGAACAGGCTGGACGCCAGCAGGAACCCGATGTTCCAGCACATGCTCTGGATGCCCGTATAGCGAGCCTGATCCTTGGTGGCGAGGGTGGTGACGTACACGCCGTCGGACCCGATGTCCTGGGTCGCGCCGGCCAGGCCCACCAGGCCGAGCAGCGCCGTCGCCGGGATCATCCAGCTCGAGCCGGGAAGGCGCAGCCCCAGGGCCGCCGCGGCGACCAACCCGGCGATCACGAACTGCATCAGCACGACGAAAAACTTCTTCGTGCGATAGAGCTCGAGCAGCGGTGCCCAGAGCGGTTTGATCGTGTAGGGCAGACCCAGGAGGCTCGACCAGGAGGTCGCCTGCTGGTTGTCCATGCCCATGTTCTTGAACATGATGTTCGCGGCCGACGTGACGGTCACGTAGATGAGCCCCATGGTGAGGTAGCTCGACGGCACCCACAAGAACGGGTTCTTGTAGGTCCCGGTGCTGGCGGCGCTGGCTGGCACCACCGCGTCGCTGGCGAGCACGTCGATCGAGGTTCCCGGCATGGGGTTTCCGCCTTTCAATCGCGTGAGTGCCAGCGGGCCTTGCCCGTTGGCACTCTTCGCGGGGGATTTGAAGGACCCGTCCAGGGTCCTTTATTGATGACGATCAGCCTTTGCAGATGAAGCTGACGTTGTCGATCGAAATGTCGTAGTCGGCGCCCTGGACGTTGACCTGCCACTGCATGCCGTAGATCTTCGACGGATCGACGTGCGCCTTGCGCGGCGCACCCCAGCCCTCCATCTGCTTCATGTCGCGGAAGGGGATGACGAAGCGCTGCCACTGCTCGGTCAGGTTCAGGTCGGTGCCGAAGTCGTTGAAGCACTCGCTGCAGACGCCGCCTTCCGGATCGGTGTTGGCGTCCGGCACCTTCAGACGGACCTTGCCGGTCGAGTTCGCGCCGCGCTTGGCGAAGAACGTCAGGCCCTCGTACTTCGAGGCGTCGTAGGCGGCCTTGGGATCCTGGAAGTTCATGCCCAGCGCGCCGAACACGATGGCGGCCGTGCCGATCTTTCCCTTCACCTCGCCGGCGTACTTCGAGTTGTAGCCACCCTCGGACGGTGTGAACGTTCCGCCGGCCTCGCCAGCCTCCGGCCACACGGTGGAGCCGACCTTGTCGACGAACGTGTACCAGTAGCCGCCGCGGTTATCGACGACGTTGTTCTGGTTGTTGTTGTCCTCGAAGTCGTCGATCTGACCGGTGGGCCCGCATTCCTTCATGCCGCTCCCCTTCGGTCCTTCGGCGGGGGGAACCAGGCAACCCGAGGTCGTGACGCCCGCGGTGACGGCGAGCAAGGACAGAAGCGCGTGTCTCTTCATGGATCTCTCCCAGTGGGGGAAGGCGGTTAAACCACGGCGGGTTGATATCCGGTCCCGGAGGAACTCGTCAATGTAGGTCTTCATACGACACGAAGCCCGCCGCCGTGGCGTCGTTTGCAATGGATGGAGTCCTGACCGGGCCCGGACGGCACAAGAACGTGGCGTTTCGGTGGCGTTCGTCGATGCTCGGACCTTGACACAGGTGGGGGAAAAGCCGACACTCCGGCCGCCTTTTGTGTTGCCTGCGCGGTAACGAATTTTGAGATTTTTCGTTTTTGTCGCTCTGTGACCGCCACCTCGAGACTCAACAACACGGACGCGTGTGGCATCTCCCGCAGCATCTTCGGTCCTCTCACCTCCCTCAGATGAAGGAAAACGGATGAAACGCCCCTTACTCGCAACGGTCGCCCTGGTGCTCGGTGGAATGTCGGTCGGCTCGGCGCGCGCCGACGAGCTGAAGGCGACGACTGGAACGCCCGCTTCGCCGAACCTGGACGCGCCCGCACCTGCCGCGGATGCGCCCAAGGCGCACAGCGCCGGCGCGGGTCTCAGCTTGAGCCCGAACACCCCCCAGTTGACGGGCGGGACGAACCTGACCGCGAAGGAGGCCGAGTCGCTGACGCCGACCACCACGGCGGCAGGGGCCGACGAGTGGAAGTTCGACTTCCACGGCTACATGCGAGCGCCGCTGCGCATGTCGCTGGGGCCGGCTTCGCCGACCTCTCAGCCAGCGAACACGGGCCCGGGATGCGCCGCCGACCCGATGTGCTCTGGCAGCATCGGCTCGGGCTTGCAGTTGCACGGCTTTCCCCGCGTTCCCGGCGCCAATTACGTAACCTGGGAGTATACCAACACGGTCCCCGGCCCCTGGGCGCAGCTCAACTTCTCGTACGGAAACTCCCGGGCGATGATGACGATCATCGTCGACAGCTACTCGCAGACGTCGGCCGGTTATCGCAACCTGCAAGCGCAGCAGGGGATCGATCAGGCGTTCTTGACGTTGAACTACCCCGAGGCGTTCGGCGATCGCGGCGGTCTGGTCATCAACGCCGGCTCGTTCCAGAATCGTTACGGCACGGCCGGCAAGTACGACGGCGGCATGTACGAGACGTACCTGTTCGGGCGCACGCACGTCGCCGGTATCACCGCCACGGCCAACGTCGACGCGACGCCGGAGATCGGCATCACGGCCGAGGCGGGCGGCGGCTCGAAGATCGAGGTCGTTCCCTTCACGAACAACCAGCTGTTCCAGATCTTCAAGGGTCAGGCGGGAGGTAATTGCAACGTTCCTGCAGGAGGCGGTACCCCCGGGTGTGTGACAAACCAGGGCTTCGGGTATCAGAACTACCTCTCCGATCGCGACGCCGAGTACCTGCCCTACGCTGGCCCCGTCCCCCAAGGGTCTACGTTCCTGGCTCACGGTCACCTCGGCGCCTCGTATCGCAAGATGGTCACGTTGGGGCTTCATCTCATCTACACCTGGACGCCTGATGATAACTGGAGCGGCGTCAAGCCGAACGCCAGCACGGGTGTCATCACCGGGGGCGTGGCCGGAAACTCGCAGCAGGTCAACGTCTCCGATCACGTGCCGCGTTACTTCGGTCCCATCCAGGGAAGCATGCTGATCACGGGCGCCGATCTGCGCCTGAGCTTGGGCGCCTTCGGCGACGGTTACGTCGGCTATTCCTACATCGACGCGAAGAACATCAATGCGCTCGCAGACGCAGTCGAGGTCCTGCACTCGTTCGGCGGCTGGCAGTTCAAGGAGAACTTCTTCGGCGTCGGCTTCAACCCGCAGACGGGTGAATACCGCGGCCCGCAGAACGAAACCGGCAAGGTACAGACCATCGAGGCACAGTACACGCTGAGCTTTGGTGCGCTGGCCCGCTACCCCGCGGCGTTCTGGGGGCAGGGCCCCGATCTGGCGGTTACGGTCTTCGGGATGTTCTCGATGGTCGATTCCCCGGCCCCGTATGAAGCGCCCGCGGGCTCTGGCGGTGGCGGCAAGGCCTGCGACGCCTCCGTGGCCGCCATGGGCGCGTCGCCGAATGGCGGTTACGGCTGCTGGAACATCAATACCAAGAAGCTCAAGTTCGGTGCGGACATCGCGTACACCCCGCTGGCCATTCTCGGCTTCGGTTTCCGGTACGACAACGTTCAGCCCGATCTCGACGCGGCCTTCAGCGGCAGCCACCAGAACTTCCAGGTGTTCACGCCCCGGGTGGTCATCAAGACGGCCTTCGTCACGCACGAAGCCATCACGTTCCAGTACCAGCGCTACATCCTTGGCAGCGAGGCCTACGCGATCTACCCGAACCAGTGGGCCCCCAAGGCCGACCCGAACCTATTCGCCGTCTCCGCCACGATGTGGTGGTAGCCACATCCACCTGGAATGGCTCACAGATCGTTCCCGATCGCGGGCGGTCGGGCGTTAGAAGTCCATATGCCATGCAATCTTGAGGAGAGGCCGGTTTTGATGTTTCCGAGGCCGTTGCGCAGTCTGGTGCTTGCGATTTCTCTGGTGGGCGCCTGCGCGTCTTCCCCCGCTGACGGGAACGGTAGCGGGGGTGTTTCGGGTTCTGCTAGCGGCGGAAATACGGGGAGCGGAGGTGTGAACGCCACGGGCAGCGGAGGCAGCACGTCGATGACGTGCACGCCCGGCAAGGTCACGGCCGGGACCCTTAATAGTCCGTTTGACTACATGGCAGTGAACGCCGCCGCGCCCGACGGCCATCAGTATTATTTGCAGGTAAATGAGTGGAACTCGGCCGCCAACATGGCCACGGAGGTCCTGGACTACGGGGGGGATTACTTCTTCAAGATGACCCGCCAAGATGGTTCGGTACCGACGAACGGCGGTCCGGTCGGGTTCCCGTCACACTTCATCGGCTCCAACGCCGGTCGGACGACTCTTAGAAGCAATCTGCCGAAGGCCGTGACCGCCCTCACGACCGTGTCGACCTCGTGGACTTGGGATGACGCGGGCACCCTGGCCGACTCGACGAACAATAGCTACAACGCGACGTACGACGTCTGGTTCAGCAGCACGTCGTCTGGAGATCCGGAGTCGGCCAGCGGTCCTTCGGGCGGCTACTTGATGGTCTGGTATCACAAGCCCAGCGACGCGCAGCCCATCGGCTCCATCAAGTACTCGGCGATTTCGATACCTGGCGTACCGGGCAACTGGAACGTCTGGATCGGCAACAACGGCACGAAGCCTTGCATCTCCTACGTGAGCACGACGGACATCAAGTCGCTGGCGTACGACCTGAACCTGTTCATCCAGGACGCAGTGAAGAACCGTCCCTCGACGATTCAGAGTGCCTGGGCTTTGACGAACGTTTTCGCGGGATTCGAGATATGGCGGGGCGGTGTCAATCTCCAGTCGACCAGCTTCTGCGCACTCGTGAACTGAAGAGACCCGCGCCTTGACAGTCGCTTTCTCCAACCGATACTACGAAACCTATCCATTGGGCACGGCCCCGATTTCCTCTATTTGTCTGGGTGGCCGTTTTTCTCCCAGATTCCAAAACGAACGACGCGAGGCCTCGACATGAAAAGACTCTGTGACAACTGGCTACTGGTTCTGTGCGGCGCGGCTGCCCTGGCCGGCTGTGGTTCCTCGGGCATCAACCATGATGCAGGTGGCAGCGGCGGCACGACCGGCGGCAGCGGCGGTGCGACCACTCCGACCTTCACGGAGGTTCCCCTCGTTCCTGATGACACCGGCTGGGTGGACGCGATGGCCGACGGGAACACCCTCGGTGTTCAGGGCGCCTGGTATCCCTACGGTGATCAATACGGCATGATCTGTCCCGATGCCCCCAAGCTGAGCGGGATGAAGTGTAACGATCCAAATGTTGGGAACCATCCGATCTCTGACTGCTCAGTGATCACCACGCCCGATCCGACGGTGATGAGCTTCCCCAACACCGGCGGGAAGATGTGCACGAGTGGCACCATCGCCAAGATCTCGAACATCGTGGGCGGATCAATGCCCGACTACAGCAACGTCTGGGGCGCTGGCATTGGTTTGGATCTGAACGCCGCGAAGGCCGCCGGCGCGTGCGACCCGAAGATGGCGTTTCCGGCCATGGACAAGAAGGTCGTTGGCGTGAAGTTCGACCTCGACGCGGTTCCTTCGGGCGGTCTGCGGGTCGAATTCCCGACCGCGGACACGGACGGAACGAAGAACGGTTCGGCCTACTGGGGTGCCGACTCCAGCTTCAGCACCTCGAGTGGCAAGTTCGTCGTCGTAGGCACCAACACCATCTACTGGGATCCGATGACGTTGCTAAACCTCGCTCGCGATGCGACGATGCCCATCACCCAGCCGGTTGTGGTTCCCGGCGCATCTCCTGGCACGGCCGTCAACGTCAACGGAATCGAATCGATCCAGTTCCACGTCCCCGCTTCCACGACGGCTTCCTCCGACTACATGTTCTGCATCAGCAACTTGAAGTTCCTCGTCAAGAATTAAGCGCCAGCGCTTCGGCGCTGCATTCTCCCGGCCCATCCTCGCGGGATCCCCCGCGGCGATGGGCCGTTTTCGTTCGTGCTACGATTTTCGGATGATCGGCGGGCCATCCAGGGGAGGGCGCACGACCCCACGACGAGAAGCCGTCGTGCAAGCGCTGTCAGCGTTCTTCGCGAGCTCGGCAGACGACGTCCCCCAGCGTGATATCGCCGCGGTGTACCTGTTCGGAAGCATCGCGCGCGACGAGGCGCGACCAGGCAGCGACGCCGACGTCGGGATACTCTACGTTCGTTCCCCGCCCGCGACCCTCGATGCGGTTCCCACTGTCCTGGAGTCGACGCTGACCCGCTTGCTGGGCGTTCCCGCCCAGGTGGTCGTATTGAATGGAGCACCCGTCGACCTCGTCCAGCGTGTGTTACGGGACGGCGTGCTCGTCTGCGAGCGCGACCGTTCGGCGCGGGTCTCGTTCGAAGTGAAGTCACGAAACCTGTACTGGGATCTGCTGCCGATCCTTCACCGCTACCGCCGACCGGTGGGAGCGGCGTCTTGACCGATGCGGACCTGGTCGAGAAGCGTCTGGCTCTGATCGAGACGTTCGTCCGCGAATTGCGGACGATGGCTCATCCAGAGCGGATGGTGCTCGATGTACGCGAGGAGCGTTTCATCGAGCACACGCTTCAACTCGCGGTCCAGGCGGTCATCGACGTCGCGTCGCACATCGTGTCCGACGAACGATTGGGCGAGCCGGTCACGAACCAGGAGCTATTCGTCCTGCTGGAAAAAGGAGCCTGGCTGGAGCACGACGTGGCGGTTCCGCTGGCGAGTGCGGCGGCGTTCCGCAACGTGCTCGTTCACGGGTACGCGGTCGTCGACCTGGCCATCGTGCGGGACGTCGTCGAGAACCGGCTCGACGTATTACTCTCGTTTGTGGCGGCGGTGCGTCGTCGCTTGCAGATGTGACCGAGCAGCGACCGCGAAGTTGGCGGCGAGCCAGCCGGCCGGCTACTCTGAAAGAACATGCAGGTTTCCGACGCAATTCGGGCGATCGTGCGCGAGGCGGCGCGCTCGCTGGTGTTGCGGCGGGCGCTGCTGTTCGGATCGCGGGCGCGCGGCGATGCGCAGGCTGCCTCCGATGTCGACCTCGCCTTCGAGCACGACTCGACCGACGCCGCATGGGCGGACTTCGTGAACCGCATGGCGGACGAGGCGCCGACGTTGCGGCCCGTGGATCTGGTGGACCTGCGTCGGGCCATCCCCGCGCTTCGGGAGCGGATCCTGCGCGAAGGCCTTCGGGTCGACGCCTGATCGGCCCACCGCCATCGAGAACGTCGTGCGCGCGCTCGCCGAGCTCGAGGACTACGCGGCGTTGCCCATCGCGAACCGACGGGACAGGGCTGGCTGATCCAGGGCTTCGAATTCACGTTCGAGCTGTTCATGACGCTGCGCCCGGACGCCGGACTCCAGCCCACGTCACCGCGCGAGCTCGCGAGAACGTCATCTGACCGGAAGGCGCCTCCGCGCGACTGACCTCCGCCGATCTCGCCTGTGATAGAAAACCGCCAGCGAATGCGCAGCGACGATCTGGCGAAGCAGTTCTCGGACGAGGTTCGCCGGCGCGGGGCCGCGTGCCATCGTGCCGGCGTCATCAGCATCACCGCGCACGGGGCCACCGCCATTCGAGCCGTGGCGGTCGGCGCGCGCGACGAGTCGGTCCGGATCGAAGTGGAGGCTCGGACCCTGGTGCTCGGCTGTTCGTGTGCCGATTTCAAGCGGAGCGATCGCTGCAAGCACCTGTGGGCCGCGGCGCTCGCCGCCGATGCCCGGGGGTGGCTGGCGCCCTTGCCGGCCTACACGAAAGTGCGACTGGCGGCCGAGAAGGCGAGGACGGAGGCGCCGACGGCGGCCGACGGGGAAGGGGAGGACGGCGGCGAGGACGATCAGGACGATGGCGCTCCGCTGCGGGGGGGCTCACCGAGCCAGCCCGTGCCCCACAGCGCGCGCTTGCTGCAGCCTCGCGCCGACACCCCGACCGCCCTTCTTCGGCGGGTGGTGCGACCGTCGGCGCCGGCGATGACTCCACCGGCACCGCCACCAGCGGGGCCGCCGCGTGCGTGGCAGACGTTGCTCCTCGGCGAAGGCGCGGGTGGGGGTGCGCGATGGCCGCAACCGGCGCTGGCGGTCCCGCTGCCGCCCCTTCTGTTCGTGATCGACGTCGAGAAGACGCGCCTCGACGGAGAGCTGACGCTGACATTGCGAATGCGCTCGCCCAGGAAGGGGGGCGACTGGCAGAAGGACAAGCAGGCGCGGATCTCGATCCGCGCCATGGAATGGGTGAAGGACGAACACGATCGGCAGGCGCTGCCCCTCATCCAGGCAGCCCTGGCCATCGTTGGCGCTGCCGGACCATCGTGGGGCAACGACTACTACGCCTCGGGATTTGGTTCGGTGGGGCGGTGCTTTCCAGCCGAGGTGCGGGTGCCACCGACGCTGGCTGGCCAGCTGATGCCGCTGCTCTCACAGTCGGGACGGCTCTTCGTCCGGGACGGGCGCGGGGCCGAGTTGGTGCCGGCGCGGTACGACGGCGAGCCGCCCTGGGACTTTCACCTCGTCCTGCGGCGTCGGGCTGACCAACCGATGAGCGAGATAGCGGGCCGGCTCCAGCGCGGTGAGGAGAGGGCGGACCTGACGGCGCCGCTGGCCGTGACCTCGTCCGGCTGGGTGATATTCGCGGATCGCATCGGACAGCTCCGACACTTCGGCGCCTTCACGCTGCTCGCCTCGTTGCGCAAGGAGCCGGTGGTGGCGATCGCCGCCGCCGACGAGCGGCCGTTCTTGCAAAGCCTGTACGCTCTTCCCGCGTTGCCGCGCCTGGAGGTCCCCGAGGATCTGGCGCTGATCGAGGTCGCGGTGGCGGCGCGCCCGTTCCTGAAGCTGGGTGCGCCCGATTCGAGGGCCAGCGCGGTGGCGACCCGCCGGGTCGCCGGCCACCTGATGTTCTTTTACGGGGACATGGTGGTCGCCGCCGCCGACCCACGCGACGTGCTGCCCCAGTTTGCAGAGGGCCGGCTCCTCAGACGCGATCGGGACAGCGAGCGGGCGGCCGCGGTGAAGCTCGCGGAGACAGGGTTTGATCGCTTGCCACCCACTCCGTACCACGCTGAAGACATGGACCGCTTCGACATCGCGCCTTCGAAGCTGCCGGCCGCGGTGCGCATCCTCGTCGAGGCGGGCTGGCGGGTCGAGGCGGAGGGGAAGCTCTACCGCCAGGCGGGACACTTCGATCTGTCGGTGTCGAGCGGAGTCGACTGGTTCGATCTCGACGCGCGCGCCGATTTCGACGGCGTGGCGGTCGCCCTCCCCGATCTCCTCCGGGCGCTCCGTCGCGGCGAAAGCACGATCGTGCTCGGCGACGGCAGCCTGGGGGTGTTGCCCGAAGACTGGCTGCGCCGGTACGGGTTGCTCGCCGACATGGGCGCGATCGTCGACGGCCGGATGCGCTTCGGGCGCGCGCAGGTGGGGCTGCTCGACGCGCTCCTCGCGGCCGTGCCCGAGGCGACCACCGACCGGCTGTTCGACCAGGCGCGCGATGAGCTTCGTCGCTTCGAGGGCGTGAGCCCGGAGAAAGCTCCGGCGGAGTTTCGGGGTGCCCTGCGCCCGTATCAGGAGCTGGGGCTCGGCTGGATGTCGTTCTTGAGGAGGTTCGGCTTCGGCGGCTGCCTCGCTGACGACATGGGCCTCGGCAAGACCGTGCAGGTGCTGGCCATGCTGGCGGCGCGTCCGCGCGCGACGGGACGGCCGTCGTTGGTCGTGGCCCCGAAGTCGCTGGTGTGGAACTGGCAGCAAGAGGCAGCGCGCTTCGCTCCGAAGCTACGCGTGCTCGCGCATGTTGGACCGGACCGCGCCGGCGACGCGGCGGCGTTCAGCCGGGCGGTGCGGGCCTGTGACCTGGTCGTCACGACCTACGGTCTCCTGCGCAAGGACGTCCCCTTCATGCGCGAGCTCGAGCTCGACTACGTCATCCTCGACGAGGCGCAGGCGGTGAAGAACCGCGACTCCGAATCGGCGAAGGCGGTGCGGCTGCTCCGTGGCCGGCACCGGCTGGCCCTGTCGGGGACGCCCATCGAGAACCACATCGGCGAGCTGTGGTCGCTGATCGAGTTCCTGAATCCGGGGATGCTGGGCACGGCGCGCGCCTTCGCGGACCTCGTGGGGACGAAGCGGCCCGACCCCGAGGCGCTGGCGCTGCTGTCGCGCACGCTGCGGCCGTTCTTTCTGCGGCGCACCAAGGCCGAGGTGGCCCCCGAGCTTCCCGCCAAGCACGAGGAGACCATCCTGTGTGAGATGGAGCCCGAGCAGCGGCGGCTCTATGACGAGCTGCGCGCGCACTACCGCGCGAGCTTGCTCGGGAAGATCGAGCGCGAAGGGATGGGACGCGCGAAGATCCAGGTGCTGGAGGCGCTGCTGCGCCTGCGTCAGGCTGCCTGCCACCCCGGCCTCATCGATGGCAAGCGCGCCCGTGACCGAAGCGGAAAGCTCGAGGTCCTCCTGGCGCGCCTCGACGAGGTCAGGCAGGAGGGGCACAAGGCGCTGGTGTTCTCGCAGTTCACCAGCTTCCTGGCGCTGGTCCGCGCCCGGCTCGCAGCCGCCAAGATCCCCTATGAGTATCTGGACGGCCAGACCGTCGATCGAGAGGAGCGGGTCCGGCGGTTTCAGAGCGACGCTTCTTGCCCGCTGTTCCTCATCAGCCTCAAGGCGGGCGGCGTGGGCCTGAACCTGACCGCCGCCGATTATGTCTTCATCCTCGATCCCTGGTGGAACCCCGCGGTAGAGGCCCAGGCCGTCGATCGTGCCCACCGCATAGGCCAGGACAAGCAGGTGTTCGTCTACCGGCTGCTCTGCCGCGACAGCGTGGAGGAGAAGGTGGCGGCGTTGCAGGACGAGAAGCGCGACCTGGCCGCGGCCATCCTCGGCGCGGACGGCAGCCTCATGCAGAAGCTGGATCGCGAGACGCTGGAGGCCCTGCTCGGGTGACGGGGCGGCACATCCGGCGATGACTAGGAAAGCGCCAAGCGTTTCTTCTCCACCAGCGCCAGAAGCAGCGTGGCGGCGCGGTGGGCATCGCTACATTGTTCGTGGGGCGTCGGGCCGAGAAGTGACAGGCGGGCGCACCCGAAGATGGTCAGGATGCCTCCGCAGCGCGCGCAGGCGCCCGCGTGGGTTTGCAACGTCGTGCGCAGCCCGTCAGGGAGGTCCCCCGCCTCGCAGCGCGCGATGTCCAGCACGGAAGGGCAGCCCGGAGGCCTCTGCAGGCGTTCCATGCCGGGATTGACGGGAACGGGGGTCACGGTGGGAAATGGCCCCGTCGCCGATGGGCGTTCGGCAAGAAAAAAGCCGGCATATGCGGGGCGAACTCCGCAGGTGCCGGCTGGGCCCGCAGGCCGATGGCGCGAGGCGCGGCTTACTTTGCCTTGGCCTTCTCGCCGTCCTTGGCCTTCTCCTTCTTGGCGCCCTTCGTCTTGCCCTTGCCGGCCTTGCCGCCCACGCTCCCCGAGCGCGGCCCGCCGCCGCCCTTCTCATCGAGGAACGCCGTCACCCAGGCCAGCGGCGCGTTCCAGTTGATGGTGATCTCGTTGACCGACCAGGCCTCGATGTTGTCGATGAAGCACTTCTCGGGGGCGCACCCCTTCAGGCCGGCCGCCTGGACGTAGGGATCTTCCAGGCCCGAGTTCGGTCCCCCCGAGACGACGCCGGCCGGGGCCTTGGGGAACTTCGCGTTGGCCTGGAACGCCCAGAAGCGATGGTGCGGGTACTCGAGCGGGCGCGAGCCGTAGCCGCTCACGTAGCTCTGGTCGAGGGGATTGCGCCCCATGATGTAGTCCATCCCCTCGGCCACGCCCTCCGTGTACTTCGCGTTCTTCGAGAAGTCGGCGGCCAGGCCCATCACCAGCAGGTTGTTGAGGACGAACGAGTTCGACCCCCACGGGAAGCCCTTCGCGCCGGGCTTGAAGGGGAAGCGATAGCCCTCGTGATTCTCGGTGGAGAGGTAGATGTCGGCCGTCGTCTCCACGTTCTTGCGAATCGCCTCGACGTCGGCGGCGCCCAGCGTGTTGGGAACGACCGCCAGCGAGATCGAGCCCAGCGCCTGGGTGTTGCCCCAGGTCAGCGCCGTGAGCACGCCGGCGTCGCCACCGCGCGCCGTCGCCTCGGACGACACCTGCTTGAAGAACGGAGACTTCGTGAGGAAGTCCTTGTAGACCGGCTTCTTCGTGGTGATGAACAGCTCGGACGCCGCCCAGTAGAACTCGTCTGTGACGTTGTCGTCGTCGTAGGGTCCGCCGCCCTGACCGCCCGCCTTCGCGTAGAGGGCGGGGTTCGCCACGGCCGCCTGCCAGGCCGCCTCGGCCGCCGCCAGGCACTTGTCGGCGAAGGCCTTGTCGATACCCTGCCAGATACGCGCCGCCTGCGCGGCGTTCGCCGCCACGTTCAGCGTCGCAGCCGTGCTGGGCGCGTAGAGGAGCCGCTCGATGGGATCCTCGTGCGGGGCCAGGCCCAGCGCCGTCCACACCTTGTCGTGGACCTTGTGGTGGACCATCCCCGCCAGCTTGTCGCCGGCCGGGACCTGCATCTTCAGCTCCCACTCCAGCTCCCAGCGGACCTCGTCGAGGAGGTCGGGGACCTTGTTGGCGTTCTCGGGGATGTTCAGCTTGCCGTCGCCGAAGTCACCCGACGAGGTGCCGAGGTACTTGGCGCGCTCCCACTCGTCGAGCAAGGTCCAGACCGACACGCCCGCGTTCACCACGTACTTGCCGTGGTCGCCGGCGTCGTACCAGCCGCCCGTCACGTCGAGCGTGTAGCTGCAGCCGGTGCCGGGCGCGCAGGCGACCTTCGTGTCGCCCTTGTTGGGCGCCACGCCGATGTGGCCGGCCGGGCGGGCGTACTTGGCCTCGCCCACGTAGGGCATCTTCAGCTCGAGGCCGCTGCGGCTGTGATAGAAGAACGCCAGCGCCTGGTACTTCAGCTTGGCGTAGATGTCGTTGCGAATGTCGAACGGGTGGCTGACGTCGACGCCCACCTTCAGCGTGTAGCCGGTGCCTTCCTTCTTGTAGGACGAGAAGTCGGCGATCGACACGTGATCGCCCGAGGCCGGGTCAGGACCGGCGACGACCGTCGTGCCCGTGGCGACCACCGCCTTCGCGCTGTCGAGCAGCTCCCACTTCTGAGCGGTGCCGTTGCGGACGGTGGCGATCTTCTCCAGCTCGGGCAGGTAGCCGGTCTGGTTCACCAGCACGTTGGAGATCGGCAACACGACCGCCACCGCCTTGGGCGTGAACTGCGGATCGTCGATGTGCACGTCATCGACGCAGACCTTGAACGGCACCTTGGCGTCCTTGGCCATGTTGCCGCCCAGGTGAAAGGCCAGCTCGGGCGAGCCGTCGTCCGGCGCCTGCATCGAGAACACGCCCTTGAACACCTGGCGCCCCGGCTCGAGGTCGACCGACTGCGACCAGTATTCGCTGTAAGGGGGGCCGGCCATGCCGATCTTGGCGTAGGCGCGCGTCTTCTGCGTCGCGTGCATCGTGAACTGGATCGAGTAGGTGTGCCCCTTCAGGAGGGCGAGGTCGCGATTGCGGACCTGGGCATCCCAGCGGTTCGCGCCGGCGTTGGTGACGTTCACGCACAGCTCGCCGTGCTCGACGGCGGACTGGCCGTCGCCCGGCTCGGTGAACGACGTCGTCCAGGGGAGGCTTTTGCCGTCCTTGAAGTTGTCCTTCACGATCAGGTTGTGACCGGACAACGCCGGCGGATTCATGCCCGGCGAGCCGTTGACCGGCGGGTCATTCCAGCCGGACAGCTTCGATTCGGCGCCTCCTGTCGTCGCCATCAGGCCACCTGGCGCCGGGGGCGCCGCCTGCTGCGAGGCGCACGCCAGCGGCGCTGCCGTCAAGAGGACGAGGAGATACTGGCCCAAGCGGGGACCGTTTTTGGACGTCATGATGGAGCGTAAGAAATCACGAGACGCACCGCGGGCGCAAGTGCGGTCATTCGTTGCAGCCGAGCACGCGCAAGATCTGGAGCTTGGTGGCGCTGCTGCCCGGCGCGGGATACGCGACGCTGCCGTCGGGATAGCCGCGGAAGTCCTGGTAGCGGCTCCCCAGCACGTTCGGCGTCACCTTCACGGGGCCGGCCGAGGTGGTCGTCGAGCCGGCCGGCGCGCCGCCTGTCGTGCCGTCGATGAGCTGCACAAACATCTGCCGCTTGGAATCATTCTGGGGAAAGTCGCCCGTGGTGGTCGACGACTCCCACGCCGCCAGGAACTGGCCGCTGCCGTAGGCGGCCAGGTGGGGCGCGCGATCGTTCTGCCCGTCGCTGGCCAGCACGAGGTCGTGGTCGGGCGTGGGCGTGGTGGCGCTCGGCACGTGGAGCAGATGCACGTCGGCCAGGCCGTTGGCGCCCGTCGGCTGGCCGGCGCGGATGTCGCTGGAGACGACCCAGTAGCCGCCGCCGCCCGCCAGGGCGACGCTGCCGAGCTGCGAGTAGCTGAGATCGACGGGATAGATCGTCGTGGCGCCCGGCGCGAAGGCGACGCGCCCCGACTTGCTGCCGGTGGCCGCGTCGTTCTTGCACACGGCGATGAACTTCTTGGCGGTGGGATCCCACAGCACGCGCTCGTACCCGCTGTGGCTGCAGCCCCAGTCGAAGCCGCTCGTCTGCAGCGCGCCTGCGCCGTTGACCACCTTCATGCGGTCCCCCTGATGGATGTTGACCCCGTTCGACAGCGTGCTCGAGCCGACGCAGGCCTGACCGGGCACGGTGATGGCGGCGCCGAAGTATCCGGCGTAGTTGGTGCCGTCGAAGGCGATGCGGCCGTTGTGCGCGTACTCGGACCAGATGTAGATGACGTTCCCGCCGCCGGTGGGGCCGGTGCCGTAGGCGGGCAGGGTGGGCGTCGTCTCGGTCAGCTTGGTGGCCCAGGTCTCGGTGCTGCCGTCGAAGCGCACCATGTACATGTCGTAGCAAGAGGCGGCGGTCGGGTAGCTCGCCACCAGGCCGCACAGGTTGTTGATGTCGCCGCAGTTGTGGTTGTCGGTCGACCCCATGGCGTTCCGGCCCACCAGCACCGTGCCGCCGCTCGCGTCGGCGTAGATGTCCTGGAAGTCGTAGGCGGGCAAGGTGAAGGCCGAGCCGGCGACCACCTGATCGGCCGTGTCGAGGGTGACGATGTGGACGGCGCTGTCGCTCTTGCCCAGGAACGCCAGGCGCGAGCCGCCGCCCGGCAGGGGAGAGATGGCGAGCGGGGTCAGGCCCAGCCCGGCGCCGTTGTTGTCGACCTCGTTGTAGGCGTAGGAGACGCCCACGTCGATCTCGGTCACCC
The DNA here is from genome assembly GCA_036500205.1 of Polyangia bacterium. GTDB lineage: Bacteria > Myxococcota_A > Polyangia > Fen-1088 > Fen-1088 > DASYCK01. The sequence continues at coordinate 17,175 of DASYCK010000185.1, forward strand.
GCAGCCGATCGGCGAGCGCGCCGGTGCAGGCGCCGCCGCTCGGGGCGCCGCCGACGCCGCCGCTGCCGGTCGCGGTGGTGCCGCCGCTCGCGGTCGCCGGGGCGCCGCCGCTCGCGGTCGCGGTGGTGCCGCCGCTCGCGGTCGTTCCGCCCGTGCCTCGGCCGCCCGAGCCGGGCGCCGTCCCGCCGCTGGCGGTCGCCGTCGTGCCGCCGGTGGCGGCGCCCGAGGCGCCACCCGTCGAGGCCCTGCCGCCGGTCCCGGACGTGCCCCCGGAGCCCCCGCTCGTTCGCCCTCCGCTGGCCTCCCCACCCGAGCCAGCATCGTTCGAGCCGGTGCCGGCCGCCGCCGTACAAGCGGCCGCGAACGCCAGGGGAACGAACCAGAGCCACGATGTCGTCGGTTTTCGCATCTCGATTGACTCCTGCCAGGGATTGGGGCTGCCCGGGGAATTCGGCCGCGGAGGGGCAAACGTGGCGCCAAGCGGCACCGATCCCCCCCCGGAAGTGACGCCCCAATTGGCGGGCGGGTCAAGATTCGGCTGCCCCGCCCACCCCGGGCGCCCCTGTCCGTCGTTGACGCTATGGGATGCCGTCGGCTATACCGCCAGCTCCAATGGAGGTGTCGAACGAGCAAGTGCGACGCGCGCTGCTGTCGCTCGCGGCGTTCGTGCTGTCGGTGACGGTGCACGAGTTCGGTCACGCGTTCGTCGCCGACCGGCTGGGCGATCGGCTGCCGCGCGCGCAGGGGCGGGTCACGCTGTCGCCGCTCCGTCACATCGATCTGCTGGGCACCATCGTGATTCCACTGCTGGCGGTCTTCATGTCGGGGGTCCCCTTCATCGCCTGGGGCAAGCCGGTGCAGACGAACCCGTCCGCGATGACGACGCGGTTGAGCCGCTCCACCGCCAGCCTGCTGGTGTCGCTGGCGGGGCCGTTCATGAACCTGGTGCTGGCCATCGTCGTGTCGGTGGTCTTCATCGCGGCGGCCAAGACCGGTCACCTGGGCCTCGTCACCGCGACGGCGATCATCAGGTTCGTGGTGGTGCTGAACATCAGCTTGATGTTCTTCAACCTGCTGCCCATCCCGCCGCTCGACGGGGCCTCCATCCTCCGCGTCATCCTGCCGGTTCGCTTTCACGGCGCGCTGAACGCGATGTCGCGCTGGGGCCTGGTGATCCTCATGCTGCTGTTCGCCACGGGGGTGGGGTCGTTCTTGATGGAGCCGGCGCAGCTGCTGGCCGGCGCCTGGGGACGCTTCTTGATTGGATTCATCCCCGTATGAGCGACATCCAGGGCAGCGATTCGTACCGCGTCGCGCTTCCCGAGTTCGAGGGGCCGCTCGATCTGCTGCTGCACCTCTGCAAGACCCACGAGATCGAGATCGTCAACATCCCGATCTCGTTCATCACCGCGAAGTACCTGGAATATCTGGACGTCATGCAGACCTTGTCGGTCGACGTGGCGGCCGACTATCTGGTGATGGCGGCGACCCTGGCGTATCTGAAGTCGCGCGAGCTCGTCCCCACGCCGGAGCCGCTGGAGGTGTCCGAGGAGGAGGGCGAGGAGAGCGTCCTCGACCCGCGCGAGGAGCTGATTCGCCGCCTGCTCGAGTACCAGAAGTACAAGAACGCGGCGGCGCAGCTGGGCGAGCGTCCCATCGAAGGGCGCAACATCTTCGGCCGGGGCATGGAGGTCGAGGGGGACCGCGGGCTGGCGCCGCTCGCCGACCATTCGGCGTGGAAGCTGATCGAGGCGTTCGGCCGGTTGCTGGAGAAGGTGGGGCCGAAGGTCACGCACGAGGTGCACTTCGATCGCATCTCGATCAGCGCGCGCATCAACCAGATGATCGACAAGCTGGAGGCGAAGTCGGGCTCGTTCCGCTTCGACGAGCTGTTCGACTTCGCGGTGCCCGACGCGGAGCTGCGCGGGCAGCTGGTGGTGACCCTGCTGGCCATCCTCGAGCTGGCGCGACTGAAGATCATCCGGGTGCTGGCCACCGACGACGGCGAGACGCTGTTCATCGCGCAGGTGGAAGGCGCCGCCCTCCAGGCGGCCCGGCGCGCCAGGGTGAGCTCGGACGCCGAGTCGGTGCTCGACGAAGGGGAGCCGGTCTCCGTGGGCGAGGTGATCCCGGAAGGGGAGCCGGTCTCGGTGGGAGAAGTTGTCGTTCCCGAGCCCGACGCCGAGGTGGTCATCCCCGCGACCGAGCCGGTCGTCGCCAGCGACTCGGTCGTGTCGGCGGACGCGCCCATCGCGGCGAGCGAGCCGTTGCCGCCCGAGAACGACCCGCTCTCCGCGACCCCTCCGTCGATGCCCGAGTACGAGCCCGCTCCCGAGGACGAGCTCCTTCCCGAGAACGAGCCTGCGTCCGAGGCGGAGCCCGCTCCAGACGAGGAAGAGCTTCCGGAGGGAGCGATCGTCGTTCCGGAGGGGGAGCCCGTTTCCGACGGGGAGGTGATTCCGGAGGGCGAGATCGTCTCCGATGGCGAGGTGATTCCGGAGGGCGAGATCGTTTCGCAAGACCAACCGGCAGGGGTGACTGTCTCGCCGGACGCGGTCGGGACGGCTGAATCCACGGCGGAAACAGCGGTCAGCGACCGCGAGGAGAGCCATGAAAAAACGTAAGCGCGCCTCGGAGGAGACGCCCCGAGACGAGTCGACCGCGCTTTCCGAAGCGCCGCCGTCCCAAGCCCCGGCCGAGTCGCCGGTGGGGGAGGGCGCCCCGTGGGGCGATGCCACGACGACCAGCGCGACGGCCGAGGCCGTCCCCGCGGCGCTGCCAGGGGATGACGAGAACCCGTGGGGCACCGTCTCGGGCGAGATGGAGACGCACGACTTCGACGCGCCCGAGGGGGAGTTTTCCCAGCCGTGGGCCGCCCCCATCGATTCGGACGAGCCGTCGACCCAGGTCGAGGTGGCCGGCGTGACCGACGCCGAGCCCGAGGACGACGCGGCCCTGCCCACGGACGCCTCGCGCATCGAGAGCATCCTCGAGAGCATGCTGTTCGCCGCCGATCGCCCCCTGGGCCTCGCCGATCTGAAGCGCTTGCTCGGCGAGAAGGACGGCACGCTCATCACCGAGACTCTGGAGCTCTTGCGCCAGCGGCGTACCGACAGCGGCGTCCAGCTCGTCTCCGTCGCGGGAGGGTGGCAGCTGCGCACGCACCCCGCGAATGGCGCCTGGGTGGCGAAGCTGGTGGCGGGGCGCCCGCAGCGGCTTTCGCGCGCCATGATGGAGACGCTGGCGATCGTCGCCTACCGTCAACCGATCACGCGGCCCGAGATCGACGAGATTCGCGGCGTCGACTGCGGCCCGGTTCTGCGCACGCTGCTCGATCGCAACCTGGTTCGCGTCATCGGCAAGAAGGAAGAGGTGGGGCGCCCCATGCTGTACGGCACCACGCCCGAATTCTTGAAGACGTTCAGCCTCCGCGATCTCGCCGAGCTCCCCACGTTGCGTGAGTTCCACGAGCTGGGGGCCGCCGAGAAGGCGGAGGTCGACGCCAAGCTGCCGTCACCGAGCGCCGCCACGCCCACCACCGACGCCGACGGCACCCCCATTCGTCCCGCCACCGTCGAGTTGCCGCAGGCGGATCCGGCGGAAGACGATGCCCTGTTCGAAGAGTTGGATCGTGCGACGGCCGCGGCCGGTCGCGCCACCGCCGCGCCGTCCGAGACCGAATCCGAAGCGGAGGTCGCCGCGGAAGGCTCCCCCGCCGAGTTGGGAGAAGCTTAAAAGTGCAGATGCGTTTGCAGAAGTACCTGTCCCAGGCCGGAATCTCGTCGCGCCGCCGCGCCGAGCAGCTGATCGCCTCCGGCTCCGTCAAGGTCAACGGCCAGGTGGTGAACACGCCGGGCGTCGTGGTGGCCGAACGCGATCGGGTCGAGGTGGACGGCAAGCGCGTGATCCGCGTCGATCCGGTCTATCGCGTGATGCTGAAGCCGCGCGCCTGCCTGGCCACCCTGGGGAAGTCGGGCGATCGGCCCACCTTGCAACGCTTCATGCACGACCCGGAGCCGGGGATGACCGTGGTGGCGCCGCTCGACTTTCCGGCGGAGGGCGTGGTGCTGCTGACGACCGACGGCGAGCTGGCCGACGCGATCGCGAAGCGGCGCCAGAAGGTGCCGATGACGTATCACCTCAAGCTGCAAGGGGTCGTCGGCGAGGAGGAGATCACGCGGCTGTCGAAGGGGTGGCGCTGGGAGGACGTGCCGGTGAAGCCGCTGGCGGTCGAGGCCCTGGCGACCACCGGGAAGAACACCTGGATCCAGATGGTGGTGACCGAGATTCGCCCGCGGGCGCTCAAGGCGGCCGGCGATCTCCTGCGCCATTCCGTGCTGAAGATCTCACGCGTCCGCCTGGGCCGCATCTCGTTCGAGGGGCTGGAGATGGGAGGCTGGCGTGACCTTTCGAAGAGCGAGGTGGCCGAACTGCGGCAAAGTGCCGGACTTTCGGGCTGATCGGCTGAAAATGGCCGGCGGGGTGTAAGGAACCCCCCGCAAAGAAATCGCCCATGGAAAGGCGCTTTGGGGTCGCCGACGTGGTAAATGTCGAGGGCCAGTATGGGGGAGTGGGAATTCGCCGGGTGGAATCTCTGGGATCTGCGCATCACCCGGCGAACTTGGTCTGCTGAAACTCGCGCGGTCTCTGACAGGTGTCTCGATGGGCAAGCGACTCTACGTAGGGAATCTCTCTTTCAACGCCACGGAAATGGACTTGCGCGACTTGTTCGCGGACTCCGGCACTGTTGCCGAAGCCAAGCTGGTCATGGATCGGGATACCGGTCGTCCGCGCGGTTTCGGTTTCGTCGAGATGTCGACGGACGCCGAGGCAGCCACGGCGATCAGCAACCTGAACGGCCGTGAGTTCATGGGCCGTCCGTTGACGGTCAACGAAGCCCAGGAGCGCTCGGGCGGGGGCGGCGGCGGCGGTGGTGGTCGCGGCGGCGGCGGTGGTCGCGGCGGTGGCGGTGGCGGCGGCGGTGGTCGCGGCGGCGGCGGCGGCGGTCGCTGGTAGCACGGGCTGCGTGAACCTCGGCGGGCGTTGCCTGGCGAGGCTCTTCGCAACCTGACGAAGGGCGTGGTGACTCGGTCTCCGAGTTCCCGCGCCCTTTTTGCGTCCGGACGCTATCCGGTTCGCGAGAGCCGCTCGACGGCCGCGGCCGAGACGAAGCGTAGCCGGCCCTCGCTCTCGGCGCACAGCGTTCCCGCGGCGTCGCGAAGCTCGGCGCGCGCCTGGGCATACCGCCCGTCCGAGGACACGATGCTCCCCCTCAGCGACAGCGGCTCGCCGGTGTGGATCGACCCCAGCAGGCGAACGTGGAGCTCGGTGGTCAGCGGCAGCTTGTCGAGCAGTCCGTAGACCGCCCAGGCCATCGCCTCGTCCAGCAAGGTCGACGTGACGCCGCCGTGCAGGAGCCGTCCATAGCTGGCCAGCTCTCGCGGCGCCGTGTACGTGCACGCGACCGTGTCCGCGTCGCGCTCGAACACCAGCCGCAAGCCTCGCGGGTTGTCGGGCCCGCAGGCGAAGCAATCGAGAAAGATGGAGCGACGGAGGATGGGCGTCACGAGGGGCAGATTACGCGACGCGCGCCATGACGGTCACTTCGTTCTTGTTGTGCAGCAGGTGCTTGATGCGAAACCGGTCGAGCTTCGCTTCGGCGAGGGCCTCGCGCATCGTCGCCAGGAAACCGTACCCCGCTTGCCCCTTGAATTTCACCGTGACGACGAGCTTTCGGCAGGCCCGTCGGTCGACCCACCGCTTGATCAGCTCGAGCGCCCGCGGGGGTTCGCAGATCACGTCCGACAGCAGCCAGTCGACCGGCTGCGGCGGCTCGAACGTGAAGGCGTTCCCCTCGATCATCGTCAGCCGCGGGTGGCGCGCCACCACCGGCGCCAGCGGCGATCGATCGACGGCGATCACCCGCGCGCCACGCTTCAGCGCCGTGTAGCTCCAGCCGCCGGGGGCGCCGCCCAGGTCGACGCACAGCTCGCTGGCGGTCGGCTCGTCGCCCATCCATTGAAACGCCTCCTCGAGCTTGCGATAGGCACGCGAGGGGGGCTGCCGATCGTCGGTGACGGGGGCGAGCCCGCCCGGCCAGGGTGCGAGCTGCCAGCCCCCTTGGCCGAGCTGACGAGGCGGCGCGACCGACAGAAAGCCGCGCTCGCGGTCCACCAGCAGGACCTGGAGCACCAGGGCGATCTCGTCGAAGGCGCGGGCGGCGTCCGCCGCTGGCTGGTAGGCACGCGCGGCCCGCTTGCGACGCTGCTTCAGCAGCGCCAGCGTCTGCTCCGCGATCAGGTCGGCGCGGCTTGCCAGCTTGGGATCGGCGCCCGTCAGCGCGAAGGCGTGCAGCGTGAAAGGCCCTCCCGCTCGATCGACGGCCGCCTCGGCGAGCGCATAGCACCGCTCCGCCAGCGCGGCGACGCTCGCGCCGTCGATCGGGAACGCCGCGGGGAGTTGCTGTCGGGAGAAAACTGGATCGCGAGGGGGCACTTCCGGCATCGCCGGTTCGTCCGCCATCACCAGCCCCGGTGAGGCGGCCTCGGCCCGCGCCCGCCAGGCGGGGGGCAGCTCGTCGATCAGCGCGGCCTCGAACCCGGGCGTGGCGAGCAGGAGCCGGCGCGGCTCGCCGTCAGGCACGCGCGAGGTCTCGGGTGGCGTCGGCGTAGCCCGCCGACGTCATGAACGAAACCAGCGCACGGAGCCGCGAGGTGCGGAGAAAGCTCGTCTTGCGTTCGCGCGCAGAGAGGTCGTCCGAGTCGGGGGCGTCGACGGCGTCCATCCGATGAAGCGCGCGCAGCGCCGCGAGGGGGCTCCGGCATGCGATGAGCGCGAAGCGATCCGAGGCCTGCATGGCCGCTTCCTGGAAGCGACTCCAGTCGGACAGGCTCTGCCGCGCGCTCCGCATGTCGTCGACGACGCGGGCCCGCGGGGCCTGCCCCACCAGGGCGGCAGCCCGATCGGCGCTGGCCAGCTCGGCGGCGACCGCGATCGCGGCCAGCGGCAACTCGGGCGTCGAGGTCGTGGCCTCGTCGAGCGCGGCGCTCGCCCCCTGCAACACCGCGTCGACGTCCTCGACGGTGCCGGCAGTGACGGCCTCGATCAGCGCCAGGCCGCTGCGCAGGCGATCGATTGCCCGCGCCGTCAGGAAGGCCAGCTCTTCGTCGGGAAATTCGAGCATGGCCGGCGTCAGGGTGACGATGGCGGGGCGGGTGGCCAGCACCGAGATGTCGCGCGGGGGGACGTCACCCTCGGTCAGCGCCAGCCCGAGCGGTGGCGCCGCCATCGTCTTGGCGAGGGCGTACAACCCATCGCGCCGGGCGGTCCCCAGCGCAAGCTCGCCGATGGTGGTGGGGCGGCTGCCGAGCGGACCGAAGCCCGCCAGCCCGTGGGCCAGCGCGGCGAGCGCCCGGCGTAGCGGCGCCGCGGCTCCCCCGACGTCCGGGTGATCGAAGACGCCGCCCAGGGCGAGCAGCTCGGTCGTGGCCACCGGGCAGAGACCCAGCTCGCCGAGGCGACCGGCCGCGCCACCGTCAGGAGCATCGGCGGGAGCGTCGAGAGGATCGTGAAGAAAAGCGGCGAGGGCGAAGAGGGGGCGGGCGGTGGCGCTGTCGCCGCGCCGATCGGCCAGCCACGCGAGCGCGGCGGCGGCCCCCCCGGCGCTCGCCGCGGGATCGTCGCGCAGCATCGCCGCGAGCGGCGCGGTGAGCGCGTCGCTCTCATCGGGCTCGCCCGCCGGGTAAAACATCGACACCGCGGGCTCGAGATGGCGGGGGTGCTTGGCCGCCAGCCGGTGCCCCGCCTCGGCGAGCGCCAGTGCGATCTCGCCGGGCTGCGCGGCCGCGTCGTCGATGGCGATGGCCGCGCGACCGCGCGCGGGATCGCGCCTGGCGATGGCGACGCTCATGGCGAGGCGAAGCCGCGCGGGGAGCGGCGCCTGCGCGAGCGCCCCCGTCGGGCCCAGCTCGTCGGCCAGGTCGGCCACGTCGTCGAAGCGACCGCGCGCCCAGAAGGCGGCGGTCAGCCGCAACGCCGTGGGCACGAACGTCGGCGCCAGGTCCGACGACTTCAAGAACGCATTGAACGCCCGGGGCTCGTCGCCCAGCGCCTCGAGGAACAGCTCCCCTTGCCGGAAGATCACCGCGGCGCGCTTCAGCGGCTGCAGGTAGAGGCGCGACAGCCGCTCGCAGGCGCTGGCGGCCTCCTCGAACAGACCGAGGCGTTCGTAGACATCGACCAGCCGTTCGAGCGCCGGTGAGCGTCCGCCGTCGTGCGCGACGATCAGCTCGAGGTAATAACGCGCGCCGCCCCAGTCGCCCAGCCGGGCGTAGAGCTCGCCCAGGCGCTCGCGCACCTCGAGCATTCCGTTCAGCGCGTCGAGAGGAAGCAGGCGCAGCACCTCTTCCAGCCGCTGTGCCGCGGCCCCCAGATCGCCGCGTGCCTGCGCCAGATCGGCGAGCGCCTGGCGCGCTTCGATCTGGCGCGGCTCGAGGATGGCCAGCTCGCGGTAGCAGGTCTCCGCCTCCGCGAGGTCGTCTGCGGCGCGGGCCAGCACGGCGCGGCGGTGGACCAGCGTCTCGCGGGGAACGATCTCGGCCGCGTCGCTCAGCCGATCGAGCCTGGCGTAGAGGTCACGGGCACGCTCCCGGTCGTGGGCGCGAAACGCCAGATCGGCGCGGGCCGCCATGACCCGGGCGTGGTCTGGCGCGATCCGCAACGCCTCGTCGAGATCGGCGACGGCGGCGCGGTCGTTCCCGCGCGACAGCAGCAGGCGGGCATGGGACGCCAGGAACTCCGCGCGCTGCGCCGGCTGTCCGTCTACGTGCGTGCCTCGCCAGTACGCCTCCTCGGCGCGCTCGAGATCACCCGTGGATTCGGCGACGCGGCCGAAGCTGGCGTAGGCGGCCCTCTGGCGGTCGGGAGCCAGCTGATCGAAGCCGCGCAGCAGCGCCCCGAGCGCGCCGCTGCGTGCCTGGGGATCCGCCTCGGTCGCGTAGACGCTCTCGGTGCGCCCCGTGACGTTGCCCGAGTCCATCGCGTCGGTGGGGCGGGGAATCGCCTCGGTGGCCAGGGCGATGGCGAGGCGTGCGTGGCGCTCGGACAGGGCGCGCGCCCGCGTCATGTCGCCCGTGGCGACCGCCCGCGTGATCAGCTCGCCCAGCGCGCGCTCGGTCTCCGCTGCGTCACCCAGCCGCTCGGACAGCTCGACGCGCAGGTCGAGCCCGCGATCGGAGCTGGCCCCCAGCGAGACGTCGCGCAGCGTCCCCAGCGCCAGCGCCGCTTCGCCCCCCGCGCTCACGATGGCGTCGGCGATCTCGGCGTAGAGGGCGCCGCGGCCCAACGGATCGGTCGTCCCCGCGAGCCTGTTCGCGATCAGGGCATCGGCCGTGGCGCGATCGCCTCTGGCGAGTGCGCGGGCGATGGCGATGGCGGGCGATTCCGCGGCGGCGGGCGCTGCGGAGATGGCCGCCGTGGCGGGGCGGGCGCGGGCGGCGGAGGCCGCTTCGCGCGCCAGCCGGGCGTCCTCGGCCTCACCGCGCGCGGCTGCCAGCTCGGCGGCCTGCAGGAACAGCGCGGCCGCCGTCTCGCGATGGTCCACGCTCCAGGCGCCGAGCGCCGCGAACAGCCAGCCCGGAACGAAGTCCGGCCACTGCGTGGTCAGCGCGTGGGCGCGATCTTCCAGCTCGCTGGTGCCGGTGGCGGCGCACAGCGCGACCAGGCGCGCCTGCGTGGCGCGATCATCGGGACGGGACGCCAGGAGACGCCGGTAGGCGAGCTCGGCGGCCCGTACGTCCCCCGCGAACAGCTTCTCCTCCGCTTCCGCGAGCGCAGGGGGCAGTCGTTCCCCCTCGAGCCACGAGCTGGGCGATGCGGCGCCGTCCGGGGAACCCGCCTCCGATGCCAACGGTGCGGCCTCGGTGTCAAAGGCGAGCCGTAGCTCACCCGCGTGGGTGGACACCGACTGGAGCGAGACGGCCGCCAGATCAGGCATGCGCCATCCCCAGGCGACCAGGGCAGGCACCAGCAGCAAATCCAGAGGGGCGAGGTCGACGGCACCCTGCTGCGCGCCCAGGTCGGCGGTGCGACCGCCACAGCCGGCCAGGATGGCCCGCGCCAGCGCCGCTCCCACCAGCGGCGCGGGGAGGGGGAGGGGGGCGAACAGGCGCACGTCCCCCAGGAAGACGCGCAGCCTGCGCGTGCCGGTGGCGCGCGGCTCCAGGGCGACCCGGATCGTGAAGGGGGCCTCCCGATTGCCAATGGTCACGCGGCCGCCGATCCAGGGGGCGTCGGCGCCGAACCAGACCCGCAGGTCGGCGAAGCCGCCATCACCGTGCAGGCAGCGATCGAGCGACGCCTGCAGATGCGCGGGCGCGGTGCCGAGCGTGGCGGCGCGGAGCGCGAGCCTCCGGGTCTTCAAACGTTCGAGCGCGGCGTCTCCGGTCGGGTAACCGTTCGCGCCGACGATGGCCAGGTCGAGATCCTCGATGGTGACCCAGGCGAAGTCCGCTGGCGTGGTCCCGGGTCCCCCTTGCAGCGAAAGCTTGCCGCCGGCTTCCCCGACCGTCAGCGCGAGAGCTGGCGGGATCGATTCGCTCAACCCCATCTCCGGCCGATCCTAGCTCACCTTCTGCGGCCCGGGGGCAGGCGGCGCGTCGATTCCGTAAAGTCTGCGCCCCCGTCGTCCTCCGAAGAAGCCGATCAGCAGCAGCGCGCACGCCACGCCCACCACCGCGACGACGATCGGCTCGCCGATCATCGCCGAGCGCAGGCGCTGCGCCAGATCGGCGCTGGAGACGTCCGAGCCGCCGCTGGCGTTCTGCAGGATGGCGAGCGCCAGCAGGTCGGCTCCCTTTTCGGCGTAGTCGCGCATCAACGACAGATAGACGGGGAGGCACCCCAGTCGGTACACGATCACGAACGCCGCCATCAGCAGCGCCAGCAGGCGACCGTGGCGATCACGCGCCATGACGGCCGCCGTGGCATACAGCCCGAACAGCGCCAGCAGAACCTCGACGACCGCCTCGGCGCGGACGGCCTTGCGGTGAGGATTCACCGTGGCCTGTCGCACGGCCGCCAGCTTCTGGCTCAGCTGAACCTCGGCCTCCGAGCCGGCGGCGTCGTTCATCACGATCGACAGCACGACGCCGGGATCCCGGAGCTTCAGCATTCCCGAGATCAGCGAATAGCCGCTCGCCAACAGCATCATCGAGCCGAGAACCAAGACCCAGGTGGGTCGTGCGGTGGGCGGCTGGGCGCGCAAAGTTCCGCCTTACGAAGGAGAGCGGTGCTGCCCGTCGGGATCGCCCACGCACGGTTCGTAGGGGACGGGTGGCTGATTGTCGTCGTACTTGAGCATGGTGCGGTTCACGGTGATGCGGCCGGCCGCCTTCTCTTCGAGGCAACGGCTCTTCACCCAGTTGGTGAGCACTTCGTTCCACTTCACCAGCTCGGCGTCGCGCTGCAGCTCGCCCTTCTTGGCCTCCAGCTCCTTGAGATCAGGATCCTTGCGCTCTTTGAGCCGCACCACCACGAAGCTGCCGGCCACCTCGACGGGACCCGCCAGGGGGGCGTCCGTCTTCAGATCGAAGGCGGCCTTCGCCAGCTCGGGCGAATCGCCGATCTGCTCGATGACGGAGCCGCGGCGCGCGAACAGGCCGGTCTCCTCGGCCCGGGCGTCGACCGCCGGCGCGGCGCCCGGCTTGGCGGCCTTGGCCACCGGCTTGGCGGCCTTGGGATCAGCGCTGGCGTCGGCTGCCGGCGGCCCCGGGAACAGCTGCTTCAGGGTCTGATCGGGGGCGGCCTTCGCCAGGGCCAGGGCGGCCTCGGCGCGCTGCTTGGCGATGACGACCGACTTCTCCTGGCGCAGGCGCTCCTCGGCCAGGTCGGACTTCACGGCGTCGAAGCCGAGGGTCCCCTGGCGCGAGCCGGACAGGACGTACAGCGCCAGGTTGTCGCCCTTCTTGAACGGTCCGACGACGGTGCCCGGCTTGGCGGCCAGCACCTTCGCCTCGTCGGCGTCGTCGAGCCCCAGCGTCCCTTTGCGCTTCCAGCCGAGATCTCCGCCCTTGGCGCGGCCGTCCTCGTCCTCCGACAGCTCCCGGGCGAGCTTGCCGAACGCCTCGCCCTTGCCGGCGCGCGCCACGACGGCGTCGGCGCGCTTGCGCGCGGCGGCTTCGTCGGCGGGGGTCGCGACCTTGATGACGAGCTCGCGCAGGCGCGCCTCCAGGGGCACGTCGGCGTAGATGGCCTTGCGCTGGCCGAAGATCTCCTTCAGCTTCGCTTCGTTCGCCTTGACGTACGTGGCGATCTCGTCGGCCGTCGGCTCGGCCTCGCCCTCGAACTTGCGCGAGGGGAAGCGGACGTACTCGAGGTTGATCTGACGATTCTTCGCCTCGAAGGCGGTCTTGATCTCTTCCGGCGACACGCGCACCGAGGCGCGCATGAAGTCACGCACCTGCGCCGCCAGCATCTCGCGCTGCTGCTGCTGGATGAAGCGCTCCGGCGACAAGCCGAGATCGTAGAGGGCGAAGTTCTTGAACTGGTCGTAGTTGAAGACGCCGTCCTTCTGCAGACGGGGGACGGTGCGGGGCACGCCCAGCCCGATGATCTTCGCCTCCACCAGCATCTTGTTCACGTCTTCCTCGCCGACGTCGAAGCCCAGGCGCTGCGCCTCGGTGGCCAGCAGCTCGCGCTCGATGAGGCGATCCATGACCGCCTCCTTGAAGCGGCGGATCTTCAGGAACTGTGGCGGTTGATTGCCACCCCCCATCAGACGGAACGCGTACGTGTATGCCTGCGTCGACACCGTCTCACCGCTCACGTGAGCGGCCGATTCGTCACCGCCCATCGCGCCTTCACAACCGCTGCCTCCCCCGCCTCGTGACTGGGGGCCGAAGTTGATGATGAAGACGGCGATGACGATGCCGAAAAGGATATAGATGAGCAGCGACTGCGATGATTTACGCATCTGCTCGAGCATGAAATAGGCCTCCGGATGAACTTGCGGTTGGGGGTCGGGGACGAAGAGGGCGCGGAATCTACCACCTAACGCGCGATCCGCGAAGGCGGCTTTTGACGGTGCTTTCCGCGCCCGGAGCGGACGCGCGGACTACTCGACCCAGACCACGCCGTCCATGGCGTTGGCGGCGCCCGAAGGGCTGTCGTCGCCGTGGAAGAGGCAGTAGTAGGCGTAGTAGCCCGGCGTGGAGAAGGTGAAGCTCTTCATGTTGGCGGTCGACATCGTCGACGTGATGGGGTTGCCCGTCAACGTGCCCCGGGCCATCGAAGGGGCGAGCGGATGGTCGTTGAACGTCTGCCCCGAGTTGCCCATGAAGGTGACGCTGGTGCCGGCCGCGACCTTGAGGCACTTGGGGCTGTAGACGAACGTATCCCCGCCGAAGGTGACGACGTTCCCCGTGGTGGTGTAGGCCGACTCGGTCGCGCAGGGCGCGACCGCCGTGAAGGTCGGGGCGGTGGTCCCGCCCGAGCCCGGGGCCCCCCCGGAGCCGGTGGCTCCCCCGGAGCCCGTGGCGCCGCCCGTGCTCGCGGTGGTCCCGCCCGAGCCAGTCCCCGTCGTCCCGCCCGAGCCCGTGTTCGAGCTGGTTGACGAGCCACACCCGGCGGCCACGATGATCAAAGTGGAAAGCAGCGTACCGGTCTGGACAAAGCGGGTCACGTTCATTGGGATACCTCCGTGGGGGCAGACAATAGCGCCGTTCGGGGACGCGCACGCATCCATGCCACAGGTTGCGCGCCTGCACCAATTGGTGCTTCGGGGGTCGCGGTGGAAAGGGCATTGTGGTAAAAGCACGAGCCGCGCTGGCCTTCACAACCCCCCAAAATCTTTCGGTCTTTTGACCTTCCGATAAAAAACGCAATGCTGCTCGACTGGGTCTATGGGCTCTTTTCGAATGATCTCGCCATCGATCTCGGTACGGCGAACACGCTGACGTTCGTCCGAGGCAAGGGAATCGTCTCGAACGAGCCGTCCGTGGTGGCCGTGCAACGGTCCGGCAACGGCACCAAGAAGGTGCTGGCGGTCGGCAAGGAGGCGAAGGAGATGCTGGGGCGCACCCCCGGCAACATCGTGGCCGTGCGCCCCATGAAGGACGGCGTCATCGCCGACTTCGAGGTGACCGAGGCGATGTTGCGGTACTTCATCACGCGCGTGCACAACCGCCGCACCCTGGTGAAGCCGCGCATCATCATCGGCGTCCCCTCGGGCATCACCGAGGTGGAGAAGCGCGCCGTGCGTGATTCGGCGCTGGCCGCCGGTGCGCGCGAGGTCTACTTGATCGAGGAGCCGATGGCGGCGGCCATCGGCGCCGGGCTGCCGGTCACCGAGCCGAGCGGCAACATGATCGTCGACATCGGCGGCGGCACCACCGAGGTGGCCGTCATCTCGATGGCCGGCATCGTGGTGTCGAAGTCGATCCGCGTCGCCGGCGACAAGCTGGACGAGGCGATCGTGGCGTTCATCAAGCGCAAGTACAACCTGCTGGTGGGCGAGCGCACCGCCGAGATCATCAAGAAGACGATCGGCAACGCCTACGCCGTCGACGAAGTGACGACGATGGAGATCAAGGGGCGCGATCTGGTCGCCGGGATCCCGAAGACGCTGGTGGTGAACAGCGACGAGGTCCGCGAGGCGCTGTCCGAGCCGGTCAATCAGATCGTCGACGCCGTGCGCTCGGTGCTGGAGCGAACGCCCCCCGAGCTGGCGGCCGACATCGTCGATCGCGGGATCGTGTTGACGGGCGGAGGCTCGCAGCTCAAGAACCTCGACGTGTTGTTGCGCGAGGAGACCGGGCTGCCGGTGATGGTGGCCGACACGCCGGAGTGCGCGGTGGTGCTCGGGACCGGGCGGGCGCTCGACGAGCTGAACCTGCTCCGCGAAGTTGCGCTGCAGTGATCTTCGCGAACGGAAAACGCCTTCGCGAGGGGGCGGTGGTGGCGGCGATGTTGCTCTTGTCGCTGGTGGCGCTGCGCATGAGCGCCAAGGATCCCGGCGAGCTGTCGACGCTGGATCGCGGAATCCTGGGCGTGGTGGCGCCGGCGCAGGCGGCCATGTCGACGGTGGCGCGGGCCATCGGCAACGTGGCCGGACGCTACGCCGAGCTCACGCACGTGCGCACCGAGAACGACCACCTGCGCAGCGAGAACAGCCGCCTGCGCGCCGAATTGATGGAGACGAAGCGGGTGGCGGCGGAGAGCGGACGCTACCAGCGGCTGCTGGGGCTACGTGACAACACGCCGGCCGAGACGCTGTCGGCGCGCGTGATCAGCATCGACGCTTCACCGTATTTTCGCGTGGCGCGGGTCGACATCGATCGCGGCGAGGGGCTGGTGAAGCGGGGCATGCCGGTGTTGACGCCCGAGGGGGTGGTGGGGCGGATCAACCGGGTGTCCGGCGATACTTCCGACATTCTGCTGGCCGTCGATCCAAGATCGTCCATCGATGTGTTCATTCCGCGAACGGGCGGCCGGGGCGTGCTGCGCGGCAAGGCCGGCGAGAACGGGTATCACTCGACCATCGAGTACCTGGTGCGCGGCGAGCAAGCGCGCGAGGGGGACAAGGTGGTCACCAGCGGCCTGGGCGGCGCCTTCCCGCGCGATCTGGCCATCGGCAAGATCAGCAAGGTGGGCGCCGGCAACGTCAGCATGTACCAGGAGGTCGAGGTCACGCCCGACGTCGACTTCGCCCGGTT
>DASYCK010000186.1:0-8977 GCA_036500205.1 Polyangia bacterium
CGCCTCCGGCTCCGGCGCGGGCGGAGAGGCGGGGGATCTGTGGGCGCGCCGCACCTGGGCCGCCTCACGAAGCAGAATTCCAGAGAACTCGGTAACGGTTTTCATCGTTCGCTCTTCGTCGGGATTGTCGCAACCCTGGCGCCCACCTGGGGGCCCGCCGGGTGTCGTCTACTTCTTGGTCTGCGCCGCCTCGAGCTTCTTGTAGTCGTCGGTGGCGTTCTTGGTGAGGGCATAGCTGTCCAGATCCTTGTGGCAGCCGTCGCAGGTGAACTTCTGTCCGTTCGCCTTGGCGGTCTTGACCATCTCCTTCATCACCTTCTTGGCCTCGGCGCGGCCGCCCTTGGCACAGGCCCTCCCCGTCTCGGTGTCCGGCTTGGTGGCGATGGTGCACTTCCCCTCGTCGCCGCGGACCGTTCCGGCGGCGCCGACCGAGATCGCAGTGAAGAGGACCAGAGAGGCGGTGAGCTTGGCGATTGGGCGAATCATGAAATCTCCTCGGGAGAGAACCGGAGGTGGACGAACTGTTAGGCGAAAGCGGACAGCTTATAGCGCGCTCCCTGGCGCGACGACAACCTCCCACCTGCAGGAGAAGTCAGGGAAGGAGTTGCCGCTCCTACATCGCCCTCTTTCTCCGTCGCTGCGGGCTTTTCGCAATGGGCCAAAGAGGTCTATAGTGTTGCGCCATGGTACAGACCTTCCGGAGGGGACCGCGCACCGCGCTCGCACTGATCGTCGGCCTTTGTTTGTCGTTTGCCGCATCGCGGGCGGGCGCTGAGGAGGACAGCGAGGGGATCAAGGTCGAGCTCGGCCTCACCGGGGGCTACCACTCGTTCGCCCACGATCTCGAGCTCGGTGTTCCGGACCTGGCCGCCGCGGCCAGCCCCAAGGGCTCGGCGACGTTCGGCCTGCGGGCGGGCCTGGTGATCACTCCGATGTTCGTGATCGAAGGCGAGGCGTTGCTCATGCCCACCTCCGACAACAAGGCGGGACAGAGCGTCCTCATCAGCGCCGAACGGATCCACCTGCGGTTCAACATCGCCCCCGGCGCGATCGCCGGCGGCGCGCTCACGCCCTTCATCCTGGCGGGCGTCGGGGCCTCCACGGTTCTCTCCAGCTCGGGCGGCTCGAACCAGCTCGCCATCCAGTCGGGCGACACCGACGCCAACTTCTACGTCGGCGCCGGCGCCAAGTACGCGCTCAGCGACTTCGTGCACCTCCGCCTCGACGGGCGCGTCCTGGCGGCGCCCAACACGGGCAACAACAGCTTCTCGGCGGATTGGGAGCTGACCGCCGGCGTCGGCATCACGCTGGGCGGCCACGCGGCGCCCCCCGCGACCCCGCCCCCGCCGCTGGTCAAGGACACCGACGGCGACGGCATCCCCGACAGCGAGGACAGCTGCCCGAAGGAGGCCGGCCCGCGCGAGAACAAGGGCTGCCCGGACAAGGATACCGACAAAGACGGTGTCGTCGATCGTCTGGACAAGTGCCCGGACAAGGCCGGCCCGCCCGAGCGACAGGGCTGCCCGGAGGAGGACGCGGACAAGGACGGCATCCCCGATTCGGCCGACAAGTGCCCGAACGATCCCGAGGACAAGGACGGCTTCGAAGACGCCGACGGCTGCCCCGATCCGGACAACGACAAGGACGGCGTCCCGGACAAAGAGGACAAGTGTCCGAACGAGCCGGAGACCAAGAACGGCTACCAGGACGAGGACGGCTGCCCCGACGAGGTCCCGGCGCCCGTCAAGCAGTTCAGCGGCGTCGTGGGCGGAATCAACTTCCGCCGCAACTCGGCCGACATCAAGGCCTCGTCCTTCCCGACGCTGAAGAAGGCGGTCCAGGTCTTCAAGGACTATCCGGCGCTGCGCGTGGAGATCTCCGGCCACACCTCGAACGAGGGGAAGCGCGAGTTCAACATGAAGCTCTCGCGCAAGCGCGCCATCTCGGTGAAGGAGTTCCTGGTCTCGGCGGGCATCGACGAAAAGCGCATCGGCACCATCGGCTACGGCCCGGACAAGCCGATCGCCGACAACGACACCAAGGAAGGGCAGGAGAAGAACCGGCGCATCGAGTTCCGTCTGCTCTCGGCGAAGGAAGAGATCAACAACCAGGCCGAGCCCGAGGACATCAACCCCTCGCCCGATCGCAAGCACCCCAAAAAGGACAAGGCACCGAAGGACAAGGCGCCGAAGGCCAAGACGACGAAGGCCAAGACGACGAAGGCCAAGACGACGAAGGGCGACAGCGGCGACAAGCCGGCGGACGAGAAGAAAGCCAAAGGCGACAAGGCCTCCGACAAGCCGGTGGACGCCGCCGACAAACCCGCCAAGCCGGCCAAGAAGAAGAAAAAGGCATCGGCGCCCGACGACGAGCCGATGCCGAAGTAAGGCGCAGCGAGCAGCCAGATAGATCGCGTCGAGCGGGGAGCAGGACCCTCTCAGGGTCCCGAACTAGTCGATCCCGACGTCGATCTCGACCGGCTGCGCGTAGTCGACGCCGGGGACCTCGAACCCGAACAGCTTGCGGAAGTCGGTGCGGAAGCCGGCGTAGTCGGCGATCGCCGACAGGTTCTCGGTCGTGACCTCGGCCCACAGCGCGCTGACCTGCGCCTGGATGTCGGGCCGAAGCTCGAGGTCGTCGAGGCGGATCCGCCCCTCGGCGTCGGTCCGCGGCGTCCGTCCCGGACCGAGGTGATCGTGGTAGAGGCGCGCAATCTGCTCGGCCGTCCCTTCGTGGGTGCCGGCCGCCTTCATCACCTTGAAGAGCAGGCTGATGTAGAGCGGGACGACCGGGATGGCCGCCGACGCCTGCGTGACGAGCCCCTTGTTGACGCTCACCCAGGCCGCGCCCCCCAGCCGCGCCGCCAGCATCGCCGACAGCTCGGTGGTCGTCTTCTCCAGATCCTCCTTGGCCTTCCCGATCGTCCCCGACCGGTAGATGGGGAAGGTCAGCGCCGGGCCCACGTAGCTGTAGGCGACGGCGCGGCAGCCACGCGCCAAGAGATCGGCGTCCGCCAGCGCGTGCACCCAGGCGGCGAAGTCCTCGCCCCCCATCACCTTGCGCGTCGCCTCCACCTCGGCGTCGCTGGCGGGCGCGATCTCCACCTCGGTCACCTGCTCGTTGCCGAGGTTGACGCTCTTGCTGCGAAAGGGGGCGCCGAGCGGCTTCAGCACCGAGCTCCAGCTCTGGTCGCCGTCGACCCGCTTGGGGGCCGCCAGGCTGTAGATGACGTGATCCAGCTTGACGCCCGACTTCCGGAGCGCGCCGATGGTCTGGTCCTTGATCTCGCGGCTGAAGGCGTCGCCGTTGATGACCGAGACGTCCCGGCCCGCTTCGCGCGCGCGCCGCTGCGCCGCCGCCAGGTTGTACCAGCCGGCCGAGGCCGTCTTCTCTCCCTGCGGCGGGCGTTCCAGGCAGACCGCCGTGCCGCGCGCGCCGTAGCCGAAGACCGCGCTCACCAGGCTGGAGAGCCCGTACCCGGTGCTGCCGCCCACCACCAGCACCGCCCCCAGCCCCTTGCCCGGGGCCTGCGCGCGGGCAAGGGCGATCTCCCGGTCGACGTTGGCGGCGCACCCCGCCGGGTGGGCGTTGAGGCAGATGAACCCCCGGATGCGGGCCGCGATGACTTGGCTGGACATCGCGCCTTCCTGCCAGCGCCCGGCCTCGAGGTCAAGCGCCCACGGCCGAGGTTTGTGCCCAACCAATCCGTGACTAAACTACCAGCGTGGATCTCGCCCATCTGAAACGGATCCTGGTGCCGACGGATTTCACCGATCCCTCGCACGACGCGCTGGCGGTCGCGCTGGCGTTCGGCCGGATGTTCGGCGCCACGCTCGACCTGGTCCACGTGGCGGTCGAGGCGGCCTATCCATTGCCACCCCCGGTGGACGTGATGACCATGCCCATCGACCTGTCGCCGGTTCTCGATCGGGCGGCCGAAGGGCTGGCGGTCGAGGAGAAGCGCGTGCGAGAGGCTGGCGTCTCCTGCGAGAGCGCGATCTTGATCGGACGCGCCGACGAGCAGATTGTGACGCGCGCGAAGGAGACCCGTGCCGATCTCATCGTGATGGGGACGCACGGCCGCAGCGGCCTGGCGCACGCGCTCCTGGGGAGCAACTCCGCGCGCGTCATCCAGCACGCCCCCTGCCCCGTCCTCATCGTCCCGCGCCACGCCGCCGAGTGACCCGGGCCCTGCCCCAAGGTCGACGAAGCGGGGCTAGGCGAAGGCAGACAGGGCCTGGGTCGGGCGCTGACAGGCCAGCGTGCGCTCGATCGTCCAGAGCAGCTCTTCCAGGTTGATCGGCTTTGTGAGGCAGGCCACAGCCCCGTAGGGCGTCGCATCGGTGCAGAGATCGAAGGTCTCCATCCCGGTCGTGAAGACCACCGGGACGTCGCTCTGACTACGGATCCGTTGCGCCAGATCGACGCCGTTCATGCCGGGCATGCGCATGTCCGTGAGCACCAAGTCGGGGAGCGCTCGCGGCAACTTGTCGATGGCCTCGAAGCCGTCCCCGGCGACCTCGACCAGGTACCCAGCCTCGGCCAGAACCTGACCGATGAGCTCGCGGGCGTCTCGATCGTCATCGACGATCAAGATCCGATCCCGCCGATTTGAGCCCTCCCCGCCACTTCTCACCTGGGTATTCGTCACGAACCTGAATTCGAGCAAGAATGAAACCACCCTCGCGCCGCCGGACGCCATTCCGCCGCACCGCCACGAGCCTCCCGATCTGGTTACACCCGCGTAACCCTGCTCTGTCTCGGGTTACTTGTGTACGATTGAGAGGCGGGGTATTTCCCGCGCCTCATCCGCTGCCTTCGTCACCGCCCGTTGCCCTCGTCCCATGTCCTCCGACGCCCTCATAGACGTTCAGAGCCTGTCGAAGAGCTACCGCGTCCACAAGCGTGCGCCGGGAATCGGCGCGGCGCTGCGCTCGGTGCTCAGGCGCAAGTACGAGCTGGTCAAGGCGGTCGAGGACCTCTCGTTCCGGATCGGCGAGGGCGAGCGGGTCGGGTTCCTGGGACCGAACGGGGCGGGCAAGACCACCACCTTGAAGGTGCTGGCGGGCCTGCTGCACCCGACCTCCGGCGCCGTCCGGGTGGGCGGCTTCGTCCCGCAGGATCGCGACCCGCGCTTCCTGCAGCTCATCACGCTGGTCATGGGCCAGAAGCAGCAGCTCCTGTGGGACCTGCCGCCGTCCGAGACCTACGCCATGAACCGGGCCATCTACGATATCCCGCGCGCGCAGGCCGACGAGACGGTGCGGACGCTGGTCGAGCTTCTGGAGATCGGCGACCTCGTCAACAAGCCGACGCGCCAGCTCTCGCTGGGTGAACGGATGAAGTGCGAGCTGGTGGCGGCGCTGCTGCACCGGCCGCGCGTGCTCTTCCTCGACGAGCCGACCATCGGCCTCGACGTCTCGATGCAGGCCAAGATGCGGGACTTCATCCGCGACTACAACGAGCGCTTCGGCGCCGCCGTCCTGCTCACCAGCCACTACATGGATGACGTGGCCGCCCTCTGCCCCCGCGTCGTCGTGATCGACCACGGCCGGCTCATCTATGACGGCGACCTGCAAGAGCTGGCGCGGCGGGTGCGGCCGGACAAGCGGTTGACGGTCCGGCTGTCACGCGCCGTCGAGCGGAGCGATCTCGAGCGGCTCGGCACGGTGGTCTCGGCCGAGGCGGCGCAGGCGGTCCTCTCCGTCCCCCCCGCGCGGCTGCAGGCGGTGGTGCGCGACGCGCTGGCGATGCTGCCGATCGTCGATCTGACGATCGAGGAGGCGCCGCTCGAGGAGGTGATGCGCGAGCTGTTCAGCGCCGCCAAGGGGGGGCGCCGGGGATCGCGCGCGCACGGATGAGCGCCGCGGGCGACGCCGCGGGTCCCTTCCCTCCCCCCCGACCCGGTCTGGCCAGCGAGATCGGCCGGGCCGCCAAGGCGTTTCCGACCCTCTTGCGCGTGGGCGTCTCGGAGGTGGTGGCCTACCGCGCCGAGTTCCTGGTCTGGATCCTCACCACCAACATGCCGCTGGTCATGCTGGCGATCTGGCACGCCGTGGCCGCCGACGGCCCGGTGGGCCGCTTCGACCAGCGGGCCTTCACCGCCTACTACCTGGGCGTGCTGGCGGTGCGCCTCGTGACCAGCAACTGGGCGGTCTGGCAGCTGTCGATGGAGATCCGCGACGGCACGCTGTCGGCCAAGCTGTTGCGGCCGATCCACCCCATCTTCGCCCTCTGCGCCGACCACCTGTCGGCGGTGCCGATGCGGGCCGCGGTCATCTCGCCCATCGTCGCCATCCTGCTGGTGAGCGGCTGGGACCGGGTCCTGCGCCACGATCCCGTCCTGCTCCTCATCCTGCTCGCCTCGCTGGTCGGCGCCTGGCTGTTGATCTTCTTCTCGATGGTGCTGATGGGCTCGCTGGCGTTCTTCGTCGAGAGCGCGCTGGGGATCTTCGAGCTGTGGTTAGGGGTGCACGCCATCCTCTCGGGCTACCTGGTCCCGCTGGAGGCGCTGCCGCACTGGGTCCGCGGCGTCGCCGACGTGCTCCCCTTCCGGTTCATGCTGGGCTTCCCGGTCGAGACCCTGGTCGGGTTGCTCGGGCGGCACGAGGCGTTGCGGGCGCTGGGCGCGCAATGGGCCTACGTGGCGTTCTTCGCGCTGGCCGCCCTGGGGGTCTGGCGGGTCGGGCTGAAGCGGTTCTCGGCGTTCGGAGGATGAGCTTGCCGGGCCCATCGACGTCGCCGCGCGACGCCGCCTCCGCTGCCTCGCCTCCGACAGGGCCGCTGGCGGTCGTACGTCGCTACGCGGGGCTGTTCCGGGCGCAGCTCTCGATCTCGACCCTCACGGCCATGCAATACCGCGCCGACTTCGTGGTGCGCGGCCTCATCGCCATCCTCTGGATGGGGGTGACGCTGGTGCCCGTCCTGGTCGTCTTCGGCGTTCGAAGCAGCGTCGCCGGTTGGTCGTTCCCCGAGTCGCTGCTGGTCGTCGCCTGGTTCACGCTGCTCCACGCGGTGCTGGAGGGGGCCGTCAGCCCCAGCCTCACGGCCGTCGTCGAGCACGTCCGGCACGGCACGCTCGACTTCGTGCTGCTCAAGCCGGCGGACGCGCAGTTCCTGGTCTCGACCGCCAAGATCGAGCCCTTCCACGTCGTCGACGTGCTCGGCGCGCTGATCATGTTCAGCTACGCCTTCACCAAGCTGGGGCGCTGGCCGAACGGGCTGGAGGTGGCCGCGGGGCTGGCCTTCCTGATCCTGGCGATCGTCATCCTGTATTCCTTCTGGATCCTGGTGGTGAGCGCGTCGTTCTGGGTGGTGAAGGTCGACAACCTCTCGTACCTGTTCGGCTCGCTGTTCGACGCCGCCCGCTGGCCCATCACCGTGTTCCGCGGCGCGCTGCGGATCGTCTTCACCTTCGTGTTCCCCATCGCGCTCCTCACCACCTACCCGGCGATGGCGCTGATGGGCAAGCTCGACGCCAAGACCGCGTTCGGCGCGCTGGCGGGCGGCCTGGCCTTCGCCGCCGTCGCCCGCCGTGTCTGGGGGCGCGCCCTCTCGTTCTACACCTCGGCCAGCTCGTGAGATTCGGGACCCGCAAAGGGTCCCGCGCCCCCCGCGACGGGGTCCGTCGAGCAAAGCGCGCCGGCCCCCACGCGGTCGCTACACCGGCACTCGGATGGGCAGGTGCGACCGGCGCTCGAGGCTGTAGGCCCACGGGCGGGGAATCGCCGCGAACATCAGGGCCGACCCCAAGAGGGCGATGTTTTTGGTGAAGTTCACGATGTCCATCTGCCGGCTCATGGGATCCCGATCGGCCCAGAAGGCGTGCATCATCACGGTCACAGGCACCAGGAAAAGCACCAGCGCCGCGACCCCGACGTCCGGGTAGATGCCGAGGATGAAGCTCACGCCGGCGATCGCCAGCAGGATGCCCGCCCCGACGACCGCGACGGTGGGCAGCGGCACCCCCGCCGCCGCGGCATAGCGCGCCAGCGTCGCCGTGTCGGTGAAGTGGTGAATCGCGCCGAATAGGTAGTAGCCGCCGAGCAGGATGCGGCCGGCCAAGAAGATCTCCTCCATGATTTCAGCCCTCCCCTGACAAAACCTAACGGCCCTCTCGACGGCAACAAGCCACTTCGTTAACGTGGGCGCCGATAACCGGCGCCATGGAGACCGAAGGGGAAGCTGAACCGTCCGGCTGGCAGACCACCGCCGAGATCGACGCGGCCGCCCAGACGCTGGCCGAGCGCTGGCAGCAGGGCGACAAAGGCGATCTGGCGTTTCGGGCGGCGTGTGGGGGGACGCTGGCCGACCTGCGCGCCGCCTTCAAGCGGCGTCCCCAGGTGTTCAGCCCCTCCACCGTGAGCCTGCTGCGCGAGGTTGGGCGGGCGTTGTCGGTGCGCCCGCTCGCCGGGCCGCCCCCCCTCGAGGTGCTTCGCGACGTCTTCGGCTACCCGTCGTTTCGCGCCGGCCAGCTGGAGATCATCGAGGCGCTGCTCTCCGGGCGCGACTGCGTGGGGATCATGCCCACGGGGGCGGGGAAGTCGCTCACCTATCAAATACCCGCGCGGGTCCTGGGCGGCATCACGCTGGTCGTCTCGCCGCTCATCGCGCTCATGAAAGACCAGGTCGACGCGATGACCGAGGTCGGCCTGCGCGCCACCTACCTCTCGGCGTCGCTCCCTCCCGACGAGCGCCAGCGGCGGGTCCGGGCGCTCGTCGCCGGCGAGTACGAGCTCTGCTACGCGGCGCCCGAGGGGATCGAGGCCTCGGTGGGGCGCGTGCTCGGCGGGCTCGACCTGCGGCTCATCGCGGTCGACGAGGCCCACTGCATCAGCCACTGGGGGCACGACTTCCGCCCCGCCTACCGGAACCTGACCGGGCTCAAGCGGAAGTTCGGCGGCGTGCCGGTGCTGGCGCTGACCGCCACCGCCACGCCGGCCGTCACCAGCGACATCATCAGCCAGCTGGCCATGAT
>DASYCK010000187.1:0-7586 GCA_036500205.1 Polyangia bacterium
CCGGCAACGCCCGGCGCTCCGCTGCCGCCCTGCCCGCCGCTCCCGGAGCCGCAGGCCCCCACCGCCAGGGCACCCGCCACGACCAAAGCGATCTCCCACCAACGACGCCCACCGGCCTGCATCGCATTCCCCCGCGACCAGGGACAACCTGTCGCCGAGAGGCGCGCTGTCAACCGCCCCGGCGTCGAATGTCCCAATGTCGAGGGTGTTGGAAGAATTCGGCGCGGTTCACGGCTCGCGCATGACGCAGCGGAAGCCGAGGTGGCAGGTCGACGTGTCGATCGCCTGCGCCATCCGTGCGGCCGGACGGTAACGCCGGCAGTAGTTCGGCGCACAGAGGAACGATCCGCCCTTGATCACCTTGCGCGGGATCGGGAGCGCCACGCAGGGGTCGTAGCTGCGCTCGCGCGCGGTCCGCTGGTCGAGGCCGCCACAGCACGACTCACCCTCCGGCTTCTGGTGTCCGGGCGCGTACCAGTCGGCCGTCCACTCCCAGACGTTGCCGATCATGTCGTAGAGCCCCCACCCGTTCGGCGGGAAGGTCCCGACCGGCGAGGTGGTTTCGAAACCGTCGGTCAGGAGGTTCTCGTAGGGGAACTCCCCCTGCCAGGTGTTCGCCATCGGGCGCCCCTCGGGATGGAGGGCGTCGCCCCAGGCATACTCGGCGTTGTCGAGCCCGCCCCGGGCCGCGTACTCCCACTCGACCTCGGTGGGGAGCTCCTTTCCGATCCAACGCGCGTAGGCGGTGGCGTCCTCGAAGCCGACATGCACGACCGGATGCTCGTCGAGCCCGACGAGAGAGCTCTCCGGCCCGGCCGGATGACGCCAGCTCGCGCCCGGCACGAACGCCCACCAGTTCAGAAAGTTGCGGAGGTCGACCCGCCCCGCCGGCTTGACGAACACCACCGACGCCGGAACCAGCAACGCGGGATCGGCGCCCGGATACTGGGCCGCGTCCGGCGCGATCTCCGCCTGTGTGACGTAGCCCGTCTCCTCGGCGAAGATCCTGAACTGCGCGTTGGTCACCGGCCCACGGTCGATCCAGAACCCATCGACGCTCTCGCGATGGGCCGGCGCCTCCTCGCGGTAGTGGCGATCGGAGCCCATGACGTACTCGCCGGCCGCGATCCACTCCATCCCCGGCCGTGGGGCCCGCGGGTCCGTCATCTCTCGCGATACTGTGTTGGTCGGCATGGGCGTCCCTGACAATGGAGAGCGCGCAGGTCGGCGCAAGCGGCGCGGCCCGGATTAGGTTTTCGCCCTACGGTCCGGCGCCGGGGAAATGCGCTGGCGGACTACAACGACGGCGCCCCGCGCGTTGCCATTGTTCCCGGGCGATGAAATCGGCCCGGAGGCAACTCATGAGAGTACGCGTTCTGACGGTGGCGACCGCCATAGGCCTGGCGCTCGCCGCGGGGAGCTCGTCCCCGGTCGCACGGGCCAAGCCCGCCAAACCAGCCGTCGATCAGGACGCCATGGAGGCCCTGCACAAGATGGGCGCCTTCCTGCGCGACCAGCAGAAGTTCTCGGTGCGGGCGGCGATGACCACGGACGACCTGCTCCCCTCGGGCCAAAAGGTGCAGTTCGAGGGGACCGCCGAGCTGATGGTGCGGCGCCCCGACCGACTGCGGGCGGACATCCGGGGTGATCGCCGCGACGAGCGCCTCTATTACGACGGCAAGGCGTTCACCATCTTTGGCGAACGCCTCGGGTACTACGCGTCCTTCGACGCGCCCCCGACGCTCGCCGAGCTGAAAGGGGTCCTCGAGAAGCGAGGGATCGATCTCCCGCTCGCCGACCTCTTCTATTGGGGGACCGACCAGGACAAGTCCGGCGACATCACCGCCGCCAGCGTGATTGGCACCTCGACCATCGAGGGGACGGCTTGCAACCACTACGCCTTCCACCAGAAGGACGTGGACTGGGAGCTGTGGGTCGAGCAAGGGCAGGAGCCCCTGCCCCGCAAGGTCGTCATCACCACCACCTCGGAGAAGACGCGGCCTCAACACAGCATGGTCCTCACCTGGGATCTGTCGCCTCAGCTGGGCGACGACCTGTTCGTGTTCGCGCCTCCGCCCGAGGCGCACAAGATCGATTTCGAGACCGAGGGCCATGGCGGCGGACATCCGCTGAACGGAGGAGCGCAATGAACCAGCACAAGGGATCGGCCACGTTGGCCTTGGGCTTGCTCGCCGTGCTGCTCGCCGCGGGGGACGCGCGCGCGGCGGTGGTCGTGCGGACCGCCGTGGCGTACCGCCCGTATCGCCCGGTGGCGCGCGCGGCGGTGGGGACCGCGGTGGTGGCGGGCGCGGCGGTGGCCACGGCCGCGGTCGTTGGCTCGAGGGTGCAGACCCTGCCCCCGTCGTGTGTCTCCACCGTCGTCGGCAACGTCGCTTACCAGCAGTGCGGCCACACCTGGTACCAGCCGCACTACGCCGGGTCGAACGTCACCTACGTCGTCGTCAACCCTCCGCGGTAGCCGCCGCGCCAGTCGTCCCCCAAAGGAGAGAGCAAGGAGAAAGCGATGGAGAATTCAACGCCGCAAGATTTCGGGCAGCAAGGGGTGTGGGAAACGGAAGCGCCCGGGCTGGGCGGCGTCGCCGGACGGATGCGGCTGCTGGTCGCGGGACAGCCGGTGGGGGTGCTGGCCGTCAGCAACGGGCACGTGACGCTGACCCCGGACACGAGTCCGGTCGACGTCAGCCTGGATTGCTCGACCCGCGAGCACCTCGTCGAGGCGCTGCGGGGAGAGCTCAACCCCGTGGTGGCCGCGTTGCGGGGCTGGGCTCGGCTGCAAGGGAATCGGGAGTGCGGCGTCAAGATCATCTATGGCCTGCGGGAAGGGGCGCCGCTGGGGAGCGCCCCGCTGGCGCGAAAGGAGAGCTAGGCGATGTCCCTGAACACGGTCAGCATTCTGGACGGCAATTCGTTCGTGGTCAGCAATCGGCAGGGGGACATCGAGGCCAGCCCGGTCGACACCCAGGGGTTGTTTCTCGACGACACGCGGTTCCTGTCACGCTGGGTCTTGACCGTCAACGGGCTCCGTCCGTCGGTGCTGTCGGTCGACGAGCAAGAGTACTTCCAGGTTCAGTTCTTCGAGGCCGTCACCACCAGCACGATCTACGTCGACTCTCACCTGTCGGTCGCCCGCAAGCGAGCGGTGGGGAAAGGGTTCCACGAGGAGATCCTGTTCGAGAACCACGACAAGGCGGCGATCGATCTCGACGTCCGCCTCGACGCCGGCTCGGACTTCGCCGACCTGTTCGAGGTGAAGGACAAGCTGCAGAAGAAGGGGGAGCTGTATTCGAAGGCCAGCGGCGATCGGCTGACCCTCGGGTACAAGCGCGACGGCTACGTGCGCGAGACTTACATCTCGGCCAGCCAGAAGGGCGAGGTCGACGAGAACGGTTTTCGCTTCCGCGTTCACCTCGAGCCGCGAGGGTCGTGGACCGTCTCGCTGGAGGTGCGGGCCTCGAACCGCGCCACGGGCGAGAACGAGACGCGCAGCAAGGCCGACGTCGACGCCTGGGTGGCCGCCGCCCCTCGGCTGGTCACCTCGTGGGAGCCGCTGCGGCAGATCTATCGCCGCAGCCTGGTCGACCTGGCGGCGCTGCGGTTTCGCAGCGGGATCACGCCGGGGGCGTTGCCCGCCGCGGGGCTCCCCTGGTTCATGGCGGTGTTCGGGCGGGACAGCCTCATCACCAGCTTCCAGGCGCTCCCTTACGCGCCCGAGCTGGCCGCCACCACCCTGCGCACGCTGGCCCTGTTCCAGGCGCGCCAGGAGAATCCGTTTCGCGACGCGGAGCCCGGGAAGATCCTCCACGAGCTGCGGCTCGGCGAGATGACCGCCTTCGAGGAGCGCCCCCACTCGCCGTACTACGGCGCCGCCGATTCGACGATGCTGTTCCTGATTGTCCTCGAGGAGTACGTGCGCTGGACGGGCGACCACGGATTGGCCCGCGAGCTCGAGCGCGAAGCCCGCGCCGCCGTCGGGTGGATCGACAACTACGGCGACCGCGACCACGACGGCTACGTCGAGTACGAACGGCGGGTCAAGGAGACGGGCCTCGACAACCAATGCTGGAAGGACTCCTGGGATTCGATCGCCTTCGCCGACGGCCAAATCGCGCCGACCCCGCGCGCCACCTGCGAGCTGCAGGGCTACGTCTACGACGCCAAGCTGCGGACCGCGCGCCTGGCCCGCGAGGTCTGGAACGATCCGAGCTGGGCGCGGCAGCTCGAGAGCGAGGCAGTCCAGCTCAAGCAGCGGTTCAACCGCGACTTCTGGATCCCCGAGCGGAACTTCTTCGCGCTGGCGCTCGACGGTCAGAAACGCAAGGTCGACTCGCTCACTTCGAACATCGGCCATCTGCTCTGGAGCGGGATCGCCGACGACGACAAGGCCGCCAGCTGCGTCAAGCACCTGATGAGCGACGCACTCTTCTCCGGGTGGGGGATCCGCACGATGGCCAGCAGCGAAGGGTCCTACAACCCGATCGGCTACCACGTGGGGACGGTGTGGCCACACGACTGCTCGTTCATCGCCTGGGGGCTGCGCCGCTACGGCTACCGCGCCGAAGCGGCCCGCATCTCGCGCGCGATGCTGGAGGCGGCCGACCTGTTCGGCGGGCGGCTCCCCGAGGCGTTCGGCGGGTATGCCCGCTCGGACACCCACTTCCCGGTCGAGTACCCGACGGCCTGCAGCCCGCAGGCCTGGGCCACCGGCGCGCCGCTGCTGCTCATTCGTGCGCTGCTCGGCCTCGACTGCGACGGCCGGTATCTGATCGTCGACCCGGCCATTCCCGAGCCGCTCGGGCGGATCGAGCTGCTCGACATCCCGGGCGTCTGGGGCCGCATGGACGCCTTCGGGCGCGCCCGCGCGGCGGCCATCACCGACTGAACATCCACTACATCCCCGCGCCATTGGGGATCGCCGTCGGCTGCGACGGCATCTGGGGCGCGCCGCTGGGCGGATCGGAGGTGGTCGGATCGCTGTTCGGCTCGTCGGCGGTCCCCATGCCCGACGGGCAGGTCGGCGGCGTGGTCATCGACCCCGCCGTGGCCGTACAGTTGCTCCCGTCGGTGTTGCAGACCTGCGACGAGGTCGAAGCCTCGCTCTGGTTGAGATCGGCCGGAACGCAGGTAGAGACCTTCAACACCTGGCCGGATGGGATGTCGCCGCCGGTGGCGATCGCGTCGACGCGCACGCCGGTGTTCTGCATCCAGAGCAGCTTGAGGACGAGGTTCTCGGGCGCGGAGGTCGCGGTCTGGGCGAGGTTGGTCTTGGCGGCCAACCGCACGTGAATGGCGTCGTTCCCCTGCCGCCACTCGCTCACGTCGGCGGTGAGCGCCGGGACCAGGTTGGGATCGGGCGTGTAGTTGGAGACGCCGACGTTGAGCACCTTGGTGGTGTTGTCCGTGTCGTTGAACCCGATCAGCAGCTTGCCCTGACAGGTGAGCGAGCTGTCGGCGGCGGCCATCGCGCCGCAGTCGATCCCCATCACGCCCTGCCCGCGCCGGGGCGTGTCGCCGACCGTGATGAGGCCGCCGGCCACCAGCGCGAAGCTGCCGGTCGAATTCATTGGGCGCGCCTCCAGCTTCCAGCCGTAGCGCTTGTCGGCCGAGGAGAGCTGCGTGACGGTGAACTGGTAGTTGCCGTTGGCGTGGTTGGCCGGACCGAACACCACGTTGGTCGAATTCTGCTGCGGCTTGGTCTTGATGAGGTCCTTGACCGGATCGAGCGCCGCGCGCACGCCGTAGTCGATGTCGTCGGCGGCGCGGTGAGCCTTGTCCAGCAGCTCCGGCTCGAGCGGACGCGGACCCCCGTCGACGGTCGCTGGCGCTGCGGCGTCCGCGATCCCAAGCACGGCGGCGTCGGGGGCCAGCGGCGTCGGGGCGGTGAGCGCGTAGATCGCCGTGGTGTATCCGTAGGGATCGTAATAGGTGTCGACGCTGTACGGGTAGTAGCCGCCATAGCTCGTGTAGAGCGGATCGACGTACGTGTAGTCATAGGGATACGCCGAGGCGTAGCTGGCGCAGGTGTAGTTGCCGAAGGCGTCGGTGGCGCAGGCCGTGGTCGTGGAGGTCGTGCAAGACCCGCCTCCGAGCGCGCCACCCAAGAGCGCAAGGCAGCCGAGAATGGTCGAAGTGTGCTTGTTCATATTGTCCAGTTGGCGACGTCTCGGCCGTCCTGCAACGAAGCCGAATACGCAATCCGGGAAAGTGGTCCCTCGAACCCTACGCGGCCGCGGCACACCGTCCGGCGGTGCTTTCAGCGTCTGACGCACAGACCTGCGCCGCGGCCCGCCGAGCGACGGCCTTAACTTTGGGCGAGATCACCTATCGCAAGGAGACCATCATGCCCAAGTCCGCCCCCGCCAAGCAGCCCAACATCGTCTTCATCATGGGAGACGACATCGGCTGGTACAACATCGGCGCCTATCACCAGGGGATGATGGCCGGCCGCACGCCGAACCTCGATCGTCTCGCCGCCGAGGGGATCCGCTTCACCGACTACTACGCCGAGGCGAGCTGCACCGCCGGGCGCGCCAACTTCATCACCGGCCAGCTCCCCATCCGGACCGGGCTCACCACCGTCGGACAAGCGGGTGCGCCGATCGGCATGCCCAAGGAGGCGCCCACCATCGCCACGGCGCTCAAGGCTCACGGCTACGCCACCGGTCAGTTCGGCAAGAACCACCTCGGCGACCGCAACGAGTACCTCCCCACGGTGCACGGGTTCGACGAGTTCTTCGGCTACCTCTACCACCTCGACGCGATGGAGGACCCGGAGCACCCCAATTATCCGAAGCAGCTCAAGGACAAGGTCGGGCCGCGCAACATGCTCCACTGCCACGCGACCGACGTCGACGATCCGCACGTCGATCCGCGCTGGGGCAAGGTGGGCAAGCAGACGATCAAGGACGCGGGCGAGCTCTTCACCAAGCGGATGGAGACCGTCGACGACGAGATCCTCGACCACGCGCTCGAGTTCATCGACAAGGCCAAGGCGGACGGCAGGCCGTTCTTCTGTTACCTGAACCCGACGCGCATGCACGTCGTCACGCACCTCTCCGACAAATACGAGGGCATGCGCACGCCGGAGAACGGCTGGTCGGTCTATGAGGCCGGCATGGCGCAGCTCGACGACGTCGTCGGCGGGGTGATGAAGAAGCTCGAGGAGGCGGGCCTGGGGGACGACACCATCGTCGTCTTCACCACCGACAACGGCGCCGAGAACTTCACCTGGCCCGACGGCGGACAGACGCCCTTCGCCGGCGGCAAGGGGACGGTGCTGGAAGGAGGCTTTCGCGTCCCCTGCATCGCTCGCTGGCCGGGGCACTTCCCCGCCGGCCAGGTCGAGAACGGCCTCCTGTCGGGGCTCGACTGGTTTCCCACCTTCGTCGCGGCGGCCGGCGACCCGAACATCGGCGACGAGCTCCTCGAGGGTAAGAAGCTCGGCGAGCGGAGCTACAAGGTCCACCTCGACGGCTACAACCAGCTCGACTTCCTGACCGGCACGGGCGAATCGAAGCGCCACGAGATCTACTACTTCGCCGAGGGGACGCTGGGAGCCATCCGCATCG
>DASYCK010000188.1:0-10238 GCA_036500205.1 Polyangia bacterium
AGGCTTCTGCCGCGCGCGCCGACGCAGTGGCGGCGCGCCAGGCCTGCGTCGCGCTCCCCGCGCGCGACGACGGTAGCCGGCAAGCCGCCAACCGCCGGCCCTACGCGGACACCGTTCGCGCCTCCACGAAGACGCGGTTTCGGGCCACGGGACGGGCCGCGTCTCCGTCGGAGATCTCGCGGCGCGCCGTCATGCCGGCGACGTTGACCGTATCCGCCACCGAAGAATCGCCCCCCCCGAGCCCGGCCGCGCCCGCCCGCCCGTTGAGCGGAATCATCGTCGTCCCCATCCCGCCGCCGTCTCACTGAAAGCAGCGGTCAGCGGTGACGACCGCCTGACGAGTGTGTGCCCCCGCCCCCGTGAAAGGCCGGCGCGCTGGGACGCGCATAGAAAGGCGCGGCGGATGAAAAATTCGCCGTCGGCGCCGTGAAGCTGGGCGGCGCCGCGGTGAAGCTCGGAGACGACGCGGTGAACCCTGGCTGCGCCGTCGCTCCCGCCGAGCCCCGGAAACGGAAGGACGACGGCGATCGGAAAGGGACGATGAACGTGCCGCCCGACGACGGGACGGAGCGAGCAACCGCGCGACCGATCGACGGCTGATAACGTTGCCCCTGGCCCGCCGAGCCGCCCAGGCGCAGCCCTGAACCGAAGGCGACGCGTGGCGCCTCGGCGACGCTCAGGTCGCGCGCATGCCACTGCCACCGCTCGGAAAAGAACTGAGTGGTGACCCCGGCGCGCACCCACGGTCGCCCCGAGACGGAGGTGCCGGCGTGGGGCCGGATCGCCAGCCGCGGCAGCGCGCGAGGGGCCGCGGTCGCCAGGCGAACGAGCGGGGCGCTCGCCACCCCACCCCGAATTCCCGCCGGTGGGCCCGCGTTCACACGGACGGCCGAGCCGCCGTCGGGCAGCAGACGCGCGTTCGAGACGACGGTCGTCCCCAGGAACACGCTGGGGACGAAGCGCGGCGACAGATATGACCCGTGCGTGCGACCGAGCTTCGCCACGGGGGTGAACCGCCACGGTGAATGCACGCCGATCGGCGAGCCCATGGACACCCCTCGTGGCGGCAACGGCGCCCACCCGACGTATCCGCCCCCCGACCGCCACGAGACCCAGGCCGGCCCCCACAATGTCCCCGGGACCCATCCCCAACCGGCCCCCTGGCCCCGATCGAGGCAGACCCAGCGTCCATAGTGAAACGGCGCCCAGCCCCAGGCCCATCCCGAGGACCAGGTCCAGCCGTACTCGGTGTCGAGCCAATCGCCGTTCGTCGCGTACGGGGTGAAGTCGTCGCCGACCTGGGCCGCCGCCGGCACCCAGATGCGCCCATAAGAGGGATCGTCGATCCAGGTGCCATAGGGCGCCAGCGCGGCATCGAACTGGGCGTAGGCGTCCGGATCGTAGCCGTCATCATACTTGGCCGCGACGGCGTCATCGTACGACACGTCG
The DNA here is from genome assembly GCA_036500205.1 of Polyangia bacterium. GTDB lineage: Bacteria > Myxococcota_A > Polyangia > Fen-1088 > Fen-1088 > DASYCK01. Next base: position 1,450 of record DASYCK010000188.1, read on the forward strand.
TAGTCGAGAGAGTCGCCATAGGCCTCGAGCGGCAGCCCCGACCGCTCGCTGAGATCGACGGGGGGAGAGGGATCGGGGCCGTCGGCCGCGCTGGATTCTTCAGCGGCACCACGCACCGGGGGTGGGAGCGGTGCGACGGTGGCGGCCCAGGCGCTGGAACCGAGGGGGAGAGAAACTGCGAGACCGAGCGGTACGGTGACGGCGACGACTTTCAAGACCCGCGTATTCAAGATGCTGAATGCTACCCCACTCCCGTGGGGCGCGCTTCAGGTGGACGACGAAGTCGTCGAGCTCGCGTCGGTGCCGCCGAGGGCGGAGGAGATGATGCCCTGAACGAGCTGGGCCAGGGAATCGCTCCCCCCGCCGCCCGTGGCGCTCGTGCTCGCATCGCTGCCGCTGGCGGCCTGCATCTTGTGGTGCCCACCGCCGCCATGGTGGTGGCCGTGCGCCTTCGGAGCGAGATCGCTCGCGTTGCCGCTCTGCGAGGCGGCGCTGAAGCGATCAGCGAGCTTGTTGAGAACGTCCGCCGACGAGCCGCTCTGCGACGAGGCGGCGTTCTTCAGCTGCTGGGCGATGCCGGCGGTGACGCTCTTGAACTGTTCGGGATCGCTCTGCGCCAGCGCGCTCAGCTGGCTCATCAGCTGTCCCGGCTTCGAGATGTCGACCGTGACGCCGCCGGTGGCGCCAGTCGCGTCGGTGGCCGTGGTGATCGACGGGCTGGTGGATGAAACAGGCTGAATGTTGAAGAGAGCTGAATTGGAAGAAACGCTGTTGGCTAGTGCGAATCGTGATCGGGCAGGCCCGCGATCACCTTGCCGCGAAACGATCGGTACAGGTAGCGGAACGTGCCGGCCACCAAGACCAGGGCGATGATCCACCAGCTGAAGGCCGCGCGCATCCCGTAGCCGCCCGACGCGGCGCCGTGAACGGTGAGCGCGCGCGCCGGATCGGTCGACGACGGCAACAGCGTCGGATACATCGCGAATGCCGCCCCCACCAGCATGGCGATCAAATACGCGCAGGAGGCGGCGAAGGCGGCGCGCTCGCGTCGGCGCTTTGTTTCTCGCAACATCACGAACAGGCTGCCCGCCACCGCGAGAGGAATCACCAGCCCGAACGGGTGGGCACGAAAGTTGTCCAGGATGGTGGGGCGCACGACCAGCGTGGCGGCCAGACTGGCGACGGTGAGGACGACCAGCGCGCGCGCACCCAGGCGCGCCAGCCCGAGCGCGCGATCGCTGACGGCGCCCGCCGTGCGCAACACCAGATAGTGCGCGCCGTGCGTGGCGAGCGCGACCAGCGCGACCACGCCGCAAAGCACCGTGTACCAGTCGAGCACGCCCGGATCGGAGCCAGGGAGAAAGTTCGTCCACAGCGGCAGGAAGAAATAACCGTCGGCATCGAGCGGTACGCCCCGCACCACGTTCCCCAGCGCGGCGCCGAGCACGATGGCGAGCGCCGCGCTCGACACCATGAAGATGGTGTCACAGACCTGCTGGCCGAGCGGATCGGGGATGTGCCCGCGCAGCTCCAGGCCCAGGCCGCGGCCGATCAACAGCCACAGCACCATCATCAGCGGCAGATAGAACCCGCTGAAGCTCGCCGCGTAGAGCGCCGGAAATGCCATGTACAACGTTCCGCCCGCGGCCAGCAGCCAAACCTCGTTCGCGTCCCAAACCGGCCCGATGGCCTGCCGCAAGACCGCGCGATCCTCCTCCGACCGCCCCAGCACCTTGTACAGCGCCCCCACGCCCAGATCGAAGCCATCGAGGACCACGTACGTCGTCATCATCAGCGCCACCAGCACGAACCACAGCGTCTCCATGGTCAGGGGGCGTCCGGTTGTGCCGCCACGCCGATGCCGGCGTCGGAGGTCGCCGGACCGCGCGCGATCACCTGCGCCGTCAGCAGCACGAAGACGATCAACAGCAGCGAATAGAGGCCCATGAACCCCAGCAGCGAGAACAGCGCGTTGCCCTCCGAGACCCGGTGCGACGTCCCCGCGGCCGTGCGCATGAGGCCGTAGACCAGCCAGGGCTGGCGGCCGATCTCGGCGGTCATCCACCCGGCGGTGTTCGCGATGTAGGGGAGCGGCGCCGCCAGCAGCAGCGCCCACAGCACCGGTCGATTGGTCAGCAGGCGCCGGCTCAGCAGCAGCAGAAACGCCAGCCCGGCGATGGCGATCAGGATCGTCCCCAGCCCCACCATCACGTGATAGCTGAAATAAAGCAGCGCGATGTTGTCTGGCCAGGTGTCGGGTGCGAAGGCATCCAGCCCCTTCACCTCGGCGTCCCAGCGCTTGTGAGTCAGGAAGCTGAGCATGCGCGGGATCTCGATGGCGTTGTCGATGCGCCCCTCGGCGACGTTGGGTTGACCCACCAGCAACATCGGCGCCCCCGCGGGTGGCGTCTTGAACAGACCTTCCATCGCCGCCAGCGTGGCGGGCTGACTCTCCGCGATCTGCTGCCCTTGCCCGTCACCCGAGGGGAAGGCCTGCCAGGTGGCCGCCAGCACGGCCGCGACCACGCCGACCTTGACCAGCACGCCGGCCACGGCGTCGTGGCGGCCGCGCAGCTTGTAGTAGGCGCCGAGCGCCGCGGTGGCGAACGCGCCCGTCACGGCGGCGCCCCCCATGGTGTGCACGAACTGCCAGAACGCCCACGGGTTGAAGACCAGCGCCCACAGACTGTCGAGGTGCACGCTGCCGTCCGCCAGCCGCGTATAGCCGACCGGGTGCTGCATCCAGGCGTCGGTGGCGACGATGAAGTACCCCGACAACCACGAACCGAGAAAGACGGCCACCGCGGCGGTCATGTGCGCGCGCGGCGACAGCCGCTTCTCGCCGAAAAGAAAAAGGCCCAGGAACGACGACTCGAGGAAGAAGGCGAACATCCCTTCCATCGCCAGCGTCTGCCCGATGATGCCGCCGGCGAAGCGCGAGAAGCGCGCCCAGTTGGTCCCGAACTGAAACTCCATCGGGATGCCGGTGACCACGCCGAAGATGAAGCTGACGGCGAAGACGCGGCCCAGCAGGCGCGCCGCCTCGTTGTACGTCTCGTTCCTCGTGGCGCGCGCCAGGACCTTGCAAGCGACGATCAAAGGCGCCAGGCCCATCGTCAACTGGGGAAACAGATAGTGGAACGTGACCGTGAAGGCGAAATGCAGCCTGTGTACCGCCAGCGCGCTGTCCACTGTCGTCTGTTCCCAGCCCCTACATATCAGTTGAACCAATCACCGCAACGCAAAAGATCCCTGGCCCACCGCACCCGCACGTCGCGGGACCGCAGATCGCGCTCGCCGCGACACGATCGCCGCCGGCTCGACACCGCTCCTCCGTTGCGACGCGATCGTGACCCGAATGTCGCGCATCGATGGTTTCCCCCTCATGCCGGGTCGCCTGGCGGAGGCTTTCGTCCCGGTAATCCGGCCAGAAGGACGGGCATCGGCCTCGTGGCGAGGAGGCCCACCTCGGGCATCCGGCTTGCTCTGACGGACCCCGCTACCCAACGCCCGACGGAAGGAAAGCCATGCCACCAACCCCCTTGCTGACCACGACCTCCAGGCGCGGGCGGCTCGCCGCAATCGGTCTGCTGTTCGGGATCGCGATCGTGACATTGGTCGGGTTGACGGGCGACGCCAGCGCCTGCGGCGGCTTCTTTTGCGACGGTCCGCCCCCCGATCCCTTCGCCCCGTTGCCGGTGGCCCAGGCCGGAGAAAACGTGGTGTTTTCGATCACCCCGGACCCCGCCGGGGGCGCGCCGACCCTGGTCGCGCACATCCAGATTCTGTACGCGGGCGACGCCGCCAAGTTCTCGTGGGTGGTGCCCGTCGACGGGATGCCCGACCTCAGCGTGGGGACCGATAGACTGTTCAGCGCGCTGGCCGGCGTCACGCAGCCCCGGTTTCAGACCAACCAGCTCACGGACGGAACCTGTATTCCCCCGATGTACGGCGGCTCGGGCGGATTGACCGGAAGCGGCGGGGCCGCCAGTTCTGGGTCGGGGGGCAGCAGCGGCGCGGGTGGCAGCGCCGCGGGCGGCGTCACCGTCAGCTTCCAGGGCGCGGTGGGGCCCTTCGACGCCGCCGTCATCACCTCGGGTGACGCCGTGGCCTTGAAGATGTGGCTGTCCGACAATGGGTACGCGGTCAGCGATGCCGCCGGCGCGCTGATCGACGCCTACGTTCACGAGGGCAAGTTCTTCGTGGCCTTGAAGCTGCTGAACGGCGTCGGCGTGAAGTCCATCCAGCCGATCGTGCTCACGTTCAGGGGCACCGAGCCCTGTATTCCGCTGCGCCTGACCGCGATCGCCGCCAATCCCGACATGCCCGTCCTGCTGTGGGTGCTGGGCGACAGACGGGTGGTGCCGGAGGGCTACTTCGAAATCACGCTCGACGAAGCGCGAATCGACTGGCCATCCGGCGGCTCAAACTACTTCGGGCCGAGGGGTCTGGTCAGCCAGGCGGCCGACGCGGCGGGCGGCAACGCGTTCATCACCGAATACGCGGGAACCTCGACCGTCGCGCGCGCCGCCGTGTATGCCAACGGACAGTTCGACATCGCCACCCTGCAGGCGGCGATGACACCGCCGGTCTACGTGCAGCAGGTGATCTCGATGGGCCTGGCGTCGGATCCGCTGATGCTGTCGCTGCTCGCCACGTACATTCCCATGCCCGATGCCGTCAAGGCCATGGGGATCACCGACGCTCAGTTCTACGGCAGTCTGTCGACGTACTGGGCCCAGTATGCGTTCCCCGCCTACGACCTCGCCGGGCTGACCGCGGACATCACGGCCAAGATCATCCAGCCGCGCCAGGACGCCCAGATGATGATCGATCAACACCCGTACCTGACCCGGCTCGACACGTTCATCTCTCCGGAGGAGATGACCAAGGACCCCCTGTTCTTCCAGGCCGACGGCCTCCCCGACGTGTCCAATGTGCACGTCGCCACGTTGCGAACGATGTGCGGCAACAGGGATTTCTTGCAGTGCAATGCCCCGATCCGGCTGGAGCTCGCCGACGGCCGCATCGCCTGGGTCCGCGCCGGCTCGAAGGCGAGCACCTGCACCTATGCCCCGTACGACCTCACGCACCTGGCGACCCTGTCCCCGCTGGAGGTGGCCTGGGAGCGCGACACCGTCGGCGACGGCACGCGCGTGATCGACAACAACGCCATGATTGACCAGGGAATCGCCGCCAACAACAGCAACTTCCCGATGGAAGAGAGCATGTTCCCCACCGGGACCTCGGGCACGGGCGGCGTCCCCGGCACCGGTGGCGCGGGCACCGGCGCGGTGGGTGGCGCGGCGTCCGGAGGAGCGAGCGGTGGCGCGACGGGGGGCAACATCGACGGGTTCGGGGAATCCGCGAGCCATGGTGGCGGCTGCTCGTGCAGTGTCGGCGACGGGATGGGAGTGGGCCGGCTGAGCCTCGTCGTCGCGGCGGGCGCGCTGGCGATGAAGCGGCGGAAGCGGCGAGGCTGACGGCCGCCGCGCCGTCCTCAGGAACCGGCTGCGAATTGCGGCAGTCTGCCAATGCGGCTTGCGGCGTCGAGCGGTGCGTCCTTCGGCAGCGGGACGTCGGGGAGGGAGAGACGGCGGAGCCACGTGGGGCCAAGCGGCTCGGCGAGGTCCTGCGACGCGATCGCGGCCGCGGTGGTGGCGGCCTTTTCGCCGATCGGTTCTCCGACCCCGACCGTCCAGCCCGCGAGCAGCAGCGCGACCCGGACCGCCGTCGAGGCGCTGTAGGTGAACAGCGTGCAGCGCGGGCCGGCGGCACGATGGATGGCCGCGAACGCGGCGACCGTCCACAACTCAGGGTTGGCCCGCGGCGAGAAGGGGTCCCAGAAGACGATGTCGGCCTTCTCCGGTTCACTTCGCAGGGCTTCGAGGACGTCGCCGTGCGCGAGGCGCCACGACGTGCGGGCCGTTTCGTGGTGCCCCGTCGCGAGAACGGCGCGCGCCGCGGTCACGCCCATCGGGGAAATCCCGAAGTCCGCCGCGTGCGCGAGCGCGAGCGCGAGGGCGCCCAGGTCGCGCTCGAAGCTGACCAGCCGCAGCCGCGCCGGCGCAGCGGCCTGTTCGGCGGCGGCCCAGGCCGCCAGCGCGTTCGAGCCGGCGCCGAGCCCCACGTCGAAGACCACCAGCGCGCGGTCCGTGGTCGCCGCCAGCCGTTCGACCAGACGCGACTGGCGCACATAAAGCTGCTCGGCCTCGACCCGCGGGCCCACCCCCGGGTGCATGACCTCGCCTTCGCTCAGGCTGCGCACGGCGACCGAGCCGCCGCGGGTGCGGACGAGCTCGTGCCCGGTCTTCACGCCCGCGCTTCCGGCTCGGCGTGCTCGTGGCGATCCATCTCGTCCAGACGCTGGCGCGCAAAAGCGGCGTACACGCCCGCGTCGATCGCCGCGCGCGCCTGGCGCATCAGCTCGAGGTAGTAGTGCAGGTTGTGAATCGACAGCAGCCGCGGCCCCAGCGGTTCGCTGCATTTCATGAGGTGATAGAGGTAAGCGCGGCTGAAATCGCGGCACGTCGAACAGGCGCAGGCGGCATCGAGGGGCCCATCGAGGTCGCGGTTCACGCCGCGGGTGACGCGCAAGCGCCCCGTCGACGTGAACGCGGTCCCCTGCCAGGCCAGGCGGGTCGGGATCACGCAGTCGAACATGTCGACGCCACAGCCGATGGCGTACAGCAGATCGGGCGGCGTGCCCACCCCCATCAGGTAGCGCGGGCGATCGGCCGGCAACAGCTCGGCCGCGAAGGCCGTGATGTCCTCGCGCTGCGGGCGCGTATCCCCGACGGCCAGACCGCCGATGGCGAACCCGTCGAACGGGTGGTCGGTCAGGAACGCCGCCGATTCCCGCCGCAGCGCTTGCACGAGCCCCCCCTGCACGATGGCGAACAGCGCGTGCGCGGGATTCGCGCGGGCGGCCAGGCTGCGCAGGGCCCAACGGTGCGTGCGCTGCATCGCCTCGCGCACGGCCCCCTCGTCCACCGTGGCGTTGATGCACTCGTCGAGCACCATCATGATGTCCGACCCGATCGCCGCCTGCATCTCGATCGACCCCTCGGGCGACAGCATGTGAATGCGCCCGTCGACGTAGCTGGCGAAGCGCGCCCCCTGTTCCGAGATCGTCCGCTCGGACGGCAGCGAGAAGATCTGATAGCCCCCCGAGTCGGTGAGCACCGGGCGCGGCCAGCGCATGAACGAATGGATGCCCCCCACCCGGCGAAACAGCTCGGGCCCCGGGCGCAGCAGCAGGTGGTAGGTGTTGGCGAGCAGGATGGGGGCGCCCAGGTTCAGCAGCTCGTCGGGGGCAAGCCCGGTGACGGTGGCGCGGGTGCCCACCGGCATGAAGACGGGCGTCTCCACGGTGCCGCGCGCCGTCGACAGCGTGCCTCGTCGCGCGCGCGAGCCCGGATCGCGGGCGCCCACGGAGAAAGCGAAAGGCATGCGGCACCGTACCAGCGCGCTGGCGCGGTTGCACGTGCTTCGCGCGCCTCCAGGCTGCTACATTGGTCGTCCCCGTGACCGCGCCGGAACCAGTCGACCTTCGCGCCCGCATGCACGTGCGGGATCTCCTGGCGATGGCCATGGAGTACACGCCCGATCGCGCGGCCGTGGTGGTGGCGGACGGGCGGTGCGGCCTGGCCCGCATCCTGGCCCGCGCCTACCGCGACGCGCTTCCCCAGTGCCACCACATCGACTTCGACGCCGTGGCGCCGGACGACGTGCTGCGCGCCTTCGAGCCGCTGAAGGCCGGCGATCTGGTGGTGCTCATCCAGTCCAAGAGCTTCCGGCTGGAGGCGTTCCGCATCCGCATCGAGCTGTTCAAGCGCGGCCTGAAGGTGATCGAGCACCCCCACCTGTTTCGCATGGCCGAGGACGAATACGAGACGTACGTCGAGTCGCTCGCCTACGACCCCGCCTACTACCGGGTGCTCGGGCACGCCCTGAAGGCCCGCATCGATCGGGCCACCCACGCCGTGGTCGACAGCGGCGGCGAGCGGCTGATCTACGACTCGCCGTTCGAGGAGACGAAGCTGAACATCGGCGACTACAGCACGTTGAAGAACGTGGGCGGGCAGTTCCCCATCGGCGAGGTGTTCACCGAGCCGAAGGACCTCGAGCGGGTGAACGGCCGCGTGCGCATCTTCATGTTCGGCGACAACGACTTCCGCGCCAACGCTCCCGAGCACCCCATCACGCTGGTGATCGAGCGGGGCCGGGTCGTCGACGTCGTCGATTCGACCCCTCACTTCGACGAGGTCATCGCGAAGATCAAGGAAGACGAAGAGGTGTGGGTGCGCGAGCTCGGCTTCGGCATGAACCGCGCGTTCACCCGGGAGCGGCGGGTCAGCGACGTCGGCACCTACGAGCGCATGTGCGGCATCCACCTGTCGCTGGGCGCCAAGCACGGCGTCTACAACAAGCCGCTGGTGAAGCGAAAGGAGGCCAAGTACCACGTCGACGTCTTCCCGGTCACCGAGCGCGTGCTCCTCGACGGCGAGGTGGTGTTCGAGAACGACGCCTGGCGGGTGTGACGCCGACCAACGAGGAGAGGGAGATGGACCAGGGGTTTCTCTACCCGATGAAGTTCGAGTTTGTCAGGGCGCTCGAAGCGGACTGGGCGGCTCGCCCCCCAGACGCTAGCAGCCTGTGGTGGAAGTCGGCCGGCAACGACGGCCTGAACATCTGATCAAGATCGACGCCGGATCTCGAGGGGGGCAGAGTGTGGTCATGGCGATGGGCAAGAAGGGTGACGAGCAGGTTGGCCTGTTCGTGCCGTA
>DASYCK010000189.1:0-26774 GCA_036500205.1 Polyangia bacterium
GAGCCCCAACCCCCACGCCACCCCGTCCGCGCGAAGGCGCCGCGGCCGTTTCTCGATGTCGCTGCGATTCATAGATGGAAGTTCCACGTTCGGTGCGTGAGTGGCTGCAATCCTAGTGCCTCCTCCAAGGGCGCCAAATGACGTGTCTGAAAGCGACGGAGGTGTCCCGCTGGCGAGGGTGAGCGGGCGTGCGCGCCAATTTGGCAGAAGTGATCCCGGGGCGCCAGCTTCCTTCGTCACGGGAGCAGGCCGACGTTCGCCACGGCCGTCAGGCGGCGCGAGTCGACGTTTCGCCGATCGGGACACCGAGCTTCGTCAACCGGCGGGCGAGCTCCGTGACACGACCGTCGTCGATCTCGCGCCGCCCGAAACGGGCCTGCAAGTAGAGGTCGGTGAGCTCCGTGAACGCGGCCGCGCCTTCGATCGAGGCGCCCTCCATCCGCACGGCATATTCGCGCGGCGTCTCCGACGGTCGCCGCCGGTGACCTTGCTGCCCGAGCCGCTCCACCGCGCGCCGGTACAGTCGCCCCACGGCGTGAGGGATGGGCGTGGCTGCCCCCTGAAGGCCCGCGCTCGGCCGCCGGCGCCGGCGATGGAGCCACACGCCGAACGCCAGCAGCGCCGCGATCCCGATCACCGGCAGCAGCCGTCGAAACGCGAAGGCGGGGCGGGCGTCGCTCGCGTGGCCGTGCGACCCACCCATCCCGCGCTCGAGGTTTCGCGCCAGGTCGAGCTGCCGCCCCAGGTCGTACCCCACCACCCAGCGACCCCAGAAGAACTCGATCGAGTCGAGGAGCTGGCGCAGGCCGTTCATGCGCCCCCCGGCGCGCACCGGCGGCGTCGCGTCGACGCGCATCCACCCCAGCTCGCCCAGATAGGCCTCCACCCAGGCGTGGGCGCGGTTCTGCCGCACGGTCACGTACTGGCCGACGGCGTTCCATTCTCCGCCGAGAAATCCGTTCACGTAGCGGGTGGGGACGCCCACCGCCCGCAGCATCAACGCGGCCGCCGACGCGAAGTATTCGCAGTGACCGCTCTTTTGTTCGAACAGGAAGTTCTCGATGGGGTCGCTCGCCCCGGTGCGGTGGCTGAGATCGACGCTGTACTCGTGCGTCTTGTCGAGCCACTCCATCACCGCCAGCACCTTGCCGGCTGCCGTGGGGCGGCCGGCCGTCACGTCGCGGGCCAGCGCGGTGATGCGCGGCCCCAGCCCCGGCGGCAGGGCCAGGTACGGCTCGAGCAACGCCGGTGAGATCTCGGCCAGGGGTCGCCCCGTCGCCGCGTGGACCGTCCCGAACGGATCCCGCGAATAGGCGACGTAGTGCGCGCCGGAGAACACCCGGAGGTCGGCGGTCGGATCGCCGGCGCGTCCGTCGAGGCCGGTGTTTTGAAACGCCACCTCGCCCGACCAGCGGGGAATGAGCCTCAGATCGGCGAGGGCCCCCAGCTTCGGCGGCGGCAGCTCGAACGCCAGCGGCTGATCGAGCGCGAACGCGACGGGGGCCGCGACGCCCACGATGTCGATCTCCTGTCGCTCCAGGTCGGCCAGCTTGGGTGGCTGCGCGTCCTTGCCGCGCGTGTGAGGCTCCTCGATCCAGATGGGTCCGTCGGTCTCCTGAAGCTGGGTGCGCAGCGCTTCGTGGTGGGCCCGCAGCCAGCGTCCTTTCTGGTACGTCTCGTAGACGGTGCCGCGCCAGTACAGCTTGTCCAGCTCGGTGTCCCGATCACGATCGGAGCCGAGGCGCGACAGCCGCGGCAGCACGGCGCGCAGCGCCACGGTGTCGTCCTCGCCGGAGAGAAAACCCGACGTCCCCAGGGTCACCTCGTCGGAGAACCCGATCAGGTTCTTGCGGGCGCGCGCCCCGCCGAGCGCGAACCCGGTCCCCACGCGCGGCACCAGCGCGAACGTGAACGCCGCCCCCGCGCAGATGACCAGCGCCACCAGGGTCGTCATGGCCAGGAACGGCGCGCCGATGACCCGTCGCGAATTCAGGATGCGGGCCACGCCGACCTTGTGGCTGGGGGCGTTGCCCGAATGCTTGACGAGGTAGTTCTCCTCCATCTCGCGCCGCAGGTGCAGCAAGATCAAGGTCCAGGTGGTGACGACGACATAGGCGGCGAAGGTGACGGCGAACAGGAAGCTCTGCGCGAACGCGGCGCCCGCCAGCACCATCAGGAACGCCAGCACGTAGATCTGCAGGTAGTCGCGGTTCGCCGCGCGCTGGAACAGCTTGTACACGGTGAGGAACAGCACCAGGTTCAGTACCGGCGTCAGATCCGGCTCGGGCAGGCGCGACCAGACCTGGTAGGCCGACAGCACGAAGAATCCCGCCGCCGCCAGCCGCAACACCACGGTCGCGCGGCCGAGCCAGTTGAACAGGCGCGAGCCGGGATCGCTGAACCAGGAGACGGTGCCACAGCCGAGGGCCAGCAGCGCCGCGGACGGCGACACCAGGTTCGCCGTCAACAGCGTCGCCATCGCCGCCAGCACCAGCAGGTACGTGGTCAGCTTGTGGGTGAGCTGGAACCTCACGCGATCCTTCGCGGGGCGGCGGCGCCGTCTTCGAGGCCCAGCTCCGGGCGTCGTCCCGGGGCGATGCGGATGATGGCGCCGGTGTGGCCCGCGCGCGGGGACGGCCCGTCGGGGGACACCGCTTCGATGAGGGCGAGGAAGCGGAGGATACGGGTCGTCTGGGCGGGGCCCCCCTCCGGCGTGATCTCCTCGCCGCTGACGGCCAGGCCGACCCGGTAGCCGCGGTGGAGCATCTCGCAGGCGACCGACGCCGCCAGCGAGACCGACTCCTCGAATGCGGCCGCGGCCGCGGCGCGCTCGTCGACCAGCGGTAACCGGTTGTCGAGCACCAGGCGAACCTCCTGCCCCTCGTCGTCCTCGGTCTCGCGGACGAAGGCGCCGCCACGGCGAGCCGACGTTCGCCAGTGAATGTCCCGCGGGTCGTCCCCCTGACGAAATTCCCGCAAGCCGAAGAACTCGCCGCGCCGGCTGCGCCACTTGTGCTCTCCCCGGCCGTGGTGGGAGGCGAAGCCGCGCAGCAGCTCGTCGGGGACCGGAGAAAGGGCAGGGTAGACGAGCAGCTCGTTCGCCGCCGCCACGTCCTTCGATTTGTGAATCAGCCCGAACGGGAAGCGCGTCGAGATGCGGAAACCGGACAGGCGAAGCGGCCCGCGCTGCGCCGCCACGTGCCGGTAGGCGGTCTCCTGCGTGCGCCCCGCCGGCAGCTTCAAGAAGTAGCAGCGCTTCTCGATGGGGCGCCCCCCCACCAGATCCTCCACCTCGACGGAGAACGAGGGGAGCCGCCGCTTTCCGTTCGTCAGCGAGATCCCCATCAGGTAGGGCGCCTGCGCGAAGATCGCCTGCGGCGCGGACCGCCCCACCTCGAGCCCGCGCAGGCACAGCTCGGACAGGACGCCGCTCGCCAGGATCAGGAACAGCATCATGCCCCAGATCAAGAACAGCAGGTTCAGCCCCGCATTGATGGCAGCCAGGCCAACCAGCAGCGTCGCGATCAGGAAGTACCAGCCTTCACGCGTCGGCGGGAAGCGCCGCTTCGGCTTCACCAATTTCCAGCCGGCGCGCGCGAATCGTCCCACGCGAAGAGTCCTCTCTTCAGGCCGGGGCGGGGACCCGGTCCATCAGATCGAGCAGGATGCGCTCGGCGTCATGGCCGGACCGTCCCTGCGAGTCGGCCTGGGCCGCCACCACCACCCGGTGCGCCAGCGCCTGGACGGCGATGCCCTTGAGATCGTCGGGGAGCACGTAGTCGCGGCCGTCGACCAGCGCCACCGCCCGAGCCGCGTTTCGCCAGGCCAGCTGTCCGCGCGGCGAAACGCCCAACGCGAGGTGGGGGGAGCGGCGCGTCTCGCGCGCCACCGCCACGATGTAGTCGGCCAGGTCGGCCTCGAGGTGCACGCGTTCGGCGGCGTCCTGCAGCGCGCGCACGTCCGAGATTCGTAGCACCGGCTCGAGCTCGGCCAGGGCGTCCCCGGTGCGGCTCGGCGACTCCATGAGGATGCGCCGCTCGTCCTCTGCGGACGGATAGTCGATGCGGATGCGCAGCAGGAAGCGGTCCATCTGCGACTCGGGCAGCGGATAGGTGCCGTAGTGCTCGGCGGGGTTCTGCGTGGCGATGACCATGAACGGCGAATCGAGCGGATAGGTCTGGCCGTCCACCGACACCTGACCGTCGCTCATCGCCTCGAGCAGGGCGCTTTGCGTGCGGGGCGTGGTCCGGTTGATCTCGTCCGCCAGCACCAGATTGGCGAAGATCGCCCCCGGATGAAACGCGAACTGACCGGCCGTCTGATCGAGCACGGAGACGCCGACGATGTCGGACGGCAACAGATCGCTCGTGAATTGAATGCGGTGAAACGTTCCGCCGATCGATGTCGCCAGGGCCCGGGCCAGCGTCGTCTTCCCCACGCCGGGGACGTCCTCGATCAGAAGATGGCCGCGGCCGATCAGCGCGATGACCGTGTGTCGGATCGCTTCGGGCTTGCCGCGGATCAGCCGCGCCACATTCGCCTCCAGCGCCGCGATCAGTTCCGCGAACGATGTCGTGCGCTCCCTGGGGAGAGCCGTGGTCATCCGGAAGAGCATAGCGCACGGCGGGCGTGGGCGTCAGCGGAATAGCCCGAGAGGCCGCTCGCCGTCACCGTTTCGGATGGGCGACGTCACCTGAATAAAAATTTCGGACGTCTGGGTTTTTGACGCTTGAGCCGGGTCTCGCATCTGCCGAAACGGATCGCTGCCCGCCGCCGGTCAGAAATTTTGGTCGTCGGTTGACACTAGCAACGACTTCCCAAAACAGTTACCATCACGCCGTCGTGCGTTTAGCTGGTTCGTAGACCCTTGGAGGCGTCCATATGCGCAGGCTAGCGGTTGTGACTTATATGTCGTTCGTGGTTGCCGGCCTTTCGGTCGGTTGTGGTGACAACAAGCCGAGCACCGGCGGGCTCGCCGGTGGCGGTGGTGCGGGTGGTGGCGGCGGGGTGGGTGGCTCGGGCGGCGGTCCCGCCTGCACCATTTCGAAGCCCACGATCACCGCGACACACCCGGTCCTGAATGGCGTTCCCGTCGCGAACGGCGGCGACAACGTCAGTTCTCCTGGCGGCGCTTACGAAGTGGCCTTCGAGGTCACCACCGCCATCGAGGACGGCCAGCCCGTCACGCTGAAGATCACGAACACCGCGACGCCCACCGTGAGCACCACGGCCGCTGGCACCGCGACGAGCGGCAAGGCGACGTTCGCGGGGGTTCCCCTCGTTCCGGACGGCTCCTTCACTGTCGTGGCAACCTGTACCAACGCGGCGGGCGTGGCCGGACATTCCGCCGCGACGCCGTTCAAGGTCGATTCGATGGCGCCTGATTTGACGGTCTCGTCACCGGTCGCCGGTCAGTTCATCGGACCGGCGGATCTCGTCGCCGGCGCGTTCAAGGTCTGCGCGCAGACGACGGCGACCGACGCCGTCGCGCTCCCGTCGACGCTGGGAGCGGCCGCGCTGAACCTGTCTGTCGCGGTCGGTACTGCCTCACCCGATACCGACACGGGCTTCGTGGCGGTCACCGCCGTGGCGACCGATGCCTGCGTGAACGTCCTTTGTCCCAGTAACTCGCCGGTCGATCTGACCGTCACGTTGAAGGACGGCGCCGGGAACAGCACGACGAAGGTCGTCTCCAACGTGTCGTGCGCCACCACGCTCCCCGGGGTCTTGATCATCTCCCCGACCGGTGATGCGACGCCGTTCGCCGATCCGACGAAGCATCTGCTGGCGGCCAATTCGACGAACACGTTGAAGGACCAGGACGCCGTCACCGCGGGCGCCCAGTTCACCGTGGTCGCTTGCAGCGACACGGCGGGGTCCGCGACGCTGAAGGTGGGCGCCGCCGGCGGGACGCTGACCGCTCTTGGTACGGCCGTCACGACGGTTGCGGCGGTCACCGCTGACAACTGCCCGACCGGTCACACTCAGGTGGCGAAGTTCACCAACGTCACGCTCCCGGAGAGCGCGCTGAAGACGGACGGGACCCTGAGCGCGGCGACGGGGCTCGAGGTGGACGTGCAGGTTCCGGTGACTTCGGCCATCGGCGCCAGTCCCGAGGTCGATCTGTGGGTGGCCTCGGTCTCACCGACGGTGGCTGACTCGGCGACGCCCATCTGCAACACCTCCAGCCAGAGCACCACGGCGGTGACCAAGGACGTCACGCTCCTCGCGTCGACCGCTTCGGTCGTTTTGACCGCCACGCCGGCGTCCGGCACCGCCATGACTTACATGGCGCCGACGTTCGTGGCAGGAAGCGTGACGTTCACGGGCGTTTCGTTCCCGCTCGGCGCCACCACGTTGACCGCGGTCGCCTCCGACAAGGCGGGCAACACGGCCAGCTTGACCCAGCCTTGCGTGGTGAGCGTCGGAACGCCTCCGGTCGTCACCTTCACGGCTCCGGCCACTGGCAAGAGCCTGTGTGCGGCAGGCGCCACGGCGATGACGTGCATCGCCGATGCGGACGGCACGATGGCCGGCTGGCAGGGGCCGGTGACGGTCAGCGTGCTGGTTGGCGGCGTGGCCGCGACCACGGGGACCGTGACGTTCACGGCCTCGTCGGCCACCGCGCCCCTCGGCACCGCGACCATCACGGCCGGCGTGGCGACCCTGGCGTCCGCCACGATTCCCGACGGGAATCCGGTGACGATCACCGCGACGACCAGCTCCCTGGGCGTCAACGGCGTGGGCGTGGGCACTCGCATGGTGGTGGTCGCGACGGGCACTCAGGCCGCGCCGACGATGGTCCAGTCGGTGGTCAAGGTGCGGCGACAGTCGTCGTTCACCGTGACCTGGAAGGCGCCCATGGGGGCCGCCGGCTACGACCTCCGCTACGCGGAGACGCCCATCAGCACTGTGACCGACTTCTCCAACGCGACCGTGGTTCCGATCACCGGGACGCCGCTCGCCGCCGGGATGACGGAGAGCCGCGACGTGCCCGATCTGACGATCGAGCATGATTACTATTTTGCAATCGTCGCCAAGGACGCCGCTGGAAACTCCAGCGTCATCGCGAGCGCGACGCCGTCTCCTGTCCCGGTCTCGTGCACGACGCCTCCCTGTCCGATTCGGGCATCGTTCAATCAGACGATCGTCACCGGTCCACAAGCGATTCCGGCGAACTACGCCGGATTCGGGTACTACGTGGATGGCTCCGGTAACTTCACGGGCGATTCCAACACCGATATTCTCGTCGGGGAAGAGTCTGGCTTCCACGCCTACATGTTCGCGGGGTCGTCGACCTTCGCGCCGACGACGCCCACGGTGACGTTCCAGAGCGCGGCGAGCACGTTGTACTTCGGCGGCTCCATCGCCAACATCGGTGACGTCGATGGTGACGGGCTGGAGGACATCGCCGTCTCGTCGACGTTCAACGAGACGCAGCCGAAGGTCTTCATCTTCAAGGGCCGGACGACGGCCTGGCCAGCCACGGTGCTGGATACGGCAGCTGATTACGTCATCACCGCGGACGTGATGGTCGACAGCTCGTCGATCCTCGCCTATCCGATCGTGAAGATGGGCGACATCAACGGCGACGGCATCGGCGACTTCGCGCTCGGCGCGGATCAAGCCGTCGGAGGCAACGGCGCGTTGGTCGTGATCTTGGGCGGAATGCCCTTCGGCAGCGGAACGCTCTCGACGAGGATGGCGGCGAACAAGGCCTTCGTGTTGACCAACACGCCGGCGGCAGGGTTGTTCGGGGCCAGCGCCACCGTGGTGGGGGCGTCGAGCGGCACGCTCGTCGTCGGTGCCACCGCCGCCATGGGCGGCGCGGGCGAGCTCGTCTCTTACAAGTGGAACGCGGGCGCCCTGGCGATCGTGGGGACCCCCTTCGTGGGCGGAGCGGGTGAGAACATCGGCACCGTGCTGAATTTCGGGGGCGGAGGTCTGGGCGTCATCTCGGGAAACACCCAGGTGCCAGGAGCAGGCGCGGTGTTGACATTCCTGAACGGCACTGCGTCGGCCCCTCTCTCGGGAACGCCGACGCGCTTCATGGACGCCGGCGAAAATGGCGCGGACGGCGACACGTTCGGCACCGTGGCGCTGGGGGGCGGGTTCTCGGGCTCGAACGTGGCCATCTCTTACGTCGGGGACAGCAAACCCGACCTGGTGCTGGGGGGCGCCATCGAAGGAAGTCACTCGGCGACGCTCTACATCCTGGATGGCGCCAAGGCGGCGACGCTTCCTACCCCGTCGAACATCGACGCGCTGGCGACGGCGAAGGTGCGGTTGCCCACCGACTGGCGGCGTTCCACGCTGTACAGCAGCCCAGTTCAGGACATCGACGGTGACGGCTATGGCGACATCGCCGTGGGCGAGACCGACAACGGCAATTTCAGCCCCGCGTTTCAGGGGCGCGTGCTCGTCCTCTGGTAGGCACGCCGCGGTCGTGAACGCGGGGCGTTCGTGAACGATGCCCGCTCGACTGACCGGCTTCCTTGATCTGACCGGGCCGGAGCGCCCCACGAACGACGTACTCGAAGCCGAGTGGGGAGCGCGCTATCCAGCGCCTCCTCCTTGGCGGCGAACCGTTCAACGGGTCCGTCACGGCACGATCTTCGTGGATACCTGCGGGGGGGCGTCTCCGTCCGACTGTCTCGCCGGTGACCAGGAGGGGGTGGGCGTCGCGGGTGCGATTCGGCTCGATCGACGGGATCTTCTGTTCGACGATTTGCCTGATCGGCCCGTCGCCGGGACGCAGGATCCGGCGTTGGTCGTTCGGGCCTATCGGCAATGGGGGCCGGGCGCATTTTCCCGGCTCCAGGGGGACTTCGCCTTCGTGCTGTGGGACGCCCAGGGGCGCGTTTTCTATCTGGTTCGCGACGCCTTCGGCGTGCGGCGGCTTCAGCACGGCCGGCGCGCCAAGGCGGTCATTTTCGCCTCCGACGTGGAGGGCATCCTGGCCTGGCCGGGGGTGGACCGCACCCCTGACGAGGTGACGATCCTCGACAACTTTCTGGCGCGGTACCAGACGAGGGAACGAACCTTCTTCCGCTCCATCAAGCGCGTGCTGCCCGGACACCATGTCCGGGTGGGCCCCTCCGGGCAAGCGAGCGCCCGCCACGCGTTGCCTCCCCGCTCCTCGATCGTTTTCTCGTCGCTCGAGGAATATGCCGAGGCCTTTCGTCACGAGCTCGATCGGGCCGTGGCCGAGCGCGCTCCTTCGTCGGGGGCGCTCGTCTGTCAGGTCAGCGGGGGGCTGGACTCGGCGTCGGTCGCTTCCTCGAGCGCGTCGTGGTTCCGCAAAAATGACAGGACCTCCGAGCTCGTGCTCGCCAGCGCCCGCTTCACGGGCCTGGCCAGCGACGAGGGGGGCAGCGTCCAGGAACTATCCCGCTGGCTGAACGTTCCCGTTCACACTTGGAACGGAAGGCGCCCGGAGACGAGCGATCTCGAGAACAGCCGCCTGGCCTGGCCTTTCGGGAGATCGTCCATCGCTGGCTCCTATCAAGGAGATCTGGAGCTGGCGGAGCGGGTCGACGCCCGGGTCGTGTTCACCGGCGCCGGTGGCAACCAGATCGCCCGTGAGAGTGGCTTTCTGGATGACTGCTGGCGGACGGGCCGGTGGTCTGGCTACCTGCGCGGGCTGGGGGAAATCGCGCGGGCGTCTCCGTGGCGATGGGATGGCCGCCATTTTCGTCGCACGTTCCTGGACGCGAGAGGGGTGGCCCGCGCCGCCCTGTTGGGTGGAGCGCCGGCGCCCCTCGAAGAGCCGAGGTTTCCCGACTGGATCCGTCCTGACCTGCGAAACGCCTGGACGACGCTCCACGAGGAGACTTTCCCGGAAAAGTCTCCAGGACCGAAGGGGGCCAGCAGGATGGCGGATGCTATCTGGGAGGCGACGGCGAACGAAGCTTCGCAGGTCTGGACCTTGGAACATGAAGACGCGCGCACCACCGAACGGGGTCTCGAAGCGCGACATCCCTATCTGTCATGGTCCCTGCTGACGCTGGCCATGTCCATCCCGTGGCAGCGGCGCGCCCCCTCGTCCCATGACCGCCAGTTGCAGAGACGCGCGCTCGTCGGCCTGTTGCCCGAACGTTTGCGACTGCGAGACACCTTCGTGGATTTCAATGACGCGATCCTGGCGAACTGCCAGGAGGCCGCCCCCTTCATCGAGCGGTTCTTGGCCGCGGGACCATGGGCGTCGGAAGGGCTCGTCGATCGGCGGCTGGCGCTAGATGATTTTCGACGCCAGCCGCTCGCGCCGCGTGGAGCCTTCGCGGTCGAACGGATCGAGCCGTGGCGGCGAATCCGCGACGTCGCGGCACTTGAGGCTTGGCTTAGGCGGGTTTGAAGCTACAATGGCCCGCTGGAGGAGGACCATGACGCCCGACGTTAAGAGTGGAGAAGATCGCTCTGTAGACAATGACCGCGAGGAGACCGAGCCGGGCGTGGGTCCCGTCTACGAGGCGCCGGTCCTCGTTCCCTTGGGCAATGTTCACGCGCTCCTCGCCTCGACTGGAACGAGCCCGACGTCGGATGGCGGCAAGGGCGGTATGCGGAATGCGGGTGGGTAGCTCCGGGCCGGTGAATTCGTGTCGCCGATTCTCGATTTCGTCGTTCTGATACGGCGCGCGGTTCTTCTCGATCGCCTGCGTCTGTCGTCGGGCCCCAAGCAGGCGGTGCTGGTGGCGCGCGGCCTCGGTGAACGGACGCGGTGTCGGTCCGAGCGGTCGCGCCGGACGCTCCACCGGATGATTTCCCTCGTCGATCGGTTGTGGTGGGGCGGGCCGAACTGCTACCGGAGGGTGTTGCTGGAAGTCGCGATGGATCGCGGCGCTGCCGGCGAGATCGTTCAGCTCGGCTTCCGGAGCAGCGGCACCTTCGGCTCGGGTCACGCGTGGCTCGGGGCGGGGCTGGTGTCCGACGGCAAGAGCCAACCCTACGACGCGATCGTCTCGATCTGAGCCCGGCTGCTCGTTCGCAGGTCGTCGAGGCCGGCCGGGATCGCCACCGCCTCGGTGGCGGTCAATTGGTCCACCACCCTCCGGCAGGCGGCGAGGTGGGCCCGCAATGCCGTCGCATCCGACGAATGGATGAAGCTGTGCACGAAGAGCGATCGTAAGGCAGAGGACGGGGCCAGAGGCGCGAACGACCAGCCCGCTCCGCGGCGTCGGGCGGCGTCGAGAAAGACGATCTTGTGAAGGGGAAGCCGCTCGCGTCGCTGGGCGAGCGCCTCACGGAGGGGACGGACCTCGACGGACGCGGCACGCCTCGTGACCAGCGCCGCGGTGGCTTCGTTCATCCACTCTTGTATGGCCACCTCCGCGCCGTGCACCATCATCAACGCGCCGGCATGTTCGGTCGACAACACCACGTCCTCGCCGAGCAGACGACAACCGGCAATTTCGTCGGCGAGGACCCGCGCCGTCGTGGTCTTTCCAGCCCCGCTGTCGCCAGAGAACAGAACGACGCGGCCCGCGAGCTCCACCGCCGAGGCGTGCAGCGCCAGCGGGTACCACCCGCCGAAGATCTTGGGCACGAACACCCGCAGCGCGGCCGCGACGTCGTCGTCCGACCTGTCGCGCAGGCTCGTTGTCGCGGAGAGCACGAGCGATCGTCTGTCGAACGACAGCGCGATCTGCTCACCGTCGCGCAATGACAGCAGGGGACCGTCGTCCTCGAATCGCGGAATCCCCGAGGGAGGATGACTCGTCACCGCTCGCCCCTGCGTCACCGCGCGTTCGACGAGGGCGCGAGCGCTCGAGTGGGAAAGGGCCCGCGCTTCTGCGACGACGGCAACGGTTTGGTCGCTCGTCGCCGTGCCGGTGATGGCGCTCCAGGCCGCCGCCGACTCCGCGTCCAGTTCGAAGAAATCGCCCGACGGGAGGTGGAGCAGAAGGCCTCCGTCGGAGAACGTGGCGACGGCGAACGACTGGCGCAAGGCCGCCAACGAAGCGTCGAGATGAACCGTCACGGCGCCGCGTATCGTCCCAGGAATGTCATCACCGCCGAGAGGGCGTCGTCCAGCGAGGCGAAGCGGCCTGGAAACGCCTCCTTCACCTGCACCGCCAGTTCGTTCGCCGTCGTCTTGCCATCCAGCGCCGCGGACAGGTGCCGGGCCAGTCGCCCCTCCTCCGAGAGGGTCGGCCTCTTCGTTCCCGTGAGCCAGTCGATCCCCGCGCGACCGAGCGTGGTCCCCTCGAACGTCGAGTGCCTCTCGCGCCAAGGGGAAGACTGCAACGACTGCGACGGCGAATCGATGGTCCATTTCCAGATCGCGTCGGAAGGTGCCCGGTAGGCGGCCACGCTCACGGTGATGGTCTCGCCCGCCGCGACCGGTCGTGCCTGCGACAGCGGCAAGAAAGCCTGGCCGTAAACCGTGGCGGGCGAAAACGGAGAGGTGTCGAAGACGATCTCCGGCGTCAATCGACCCCGAAACCACAGCCCCAAGCCGGTCATCGTCGCGGACCGCTCGATGACGAACGACGTTTGCAGCGACAGCTTCCTGGGCGTGGCTCCATCGTAGCGGATCGAGCCGAGCGCTTGACTGCCAGCCAGGACGTCCGCCGCGGCCAGGTTCTCGCGAACGAACAGGTTGGCCGCCACGGCCGCCGCCGCTTCGTAGTGAGCTTCCGGCCGCGGCTGTAGCCATCCGCTCACCCTGCGGTGCGGTGCGGCCGCCGCCACCGGCGAGACGTGGATCTCGTCGGCGAGCGGAACGGTGTAGCCACCGGGCTTCAACCAGCGCTCGCGAACGAACTGGAAGAGGTCGATGTTGTCGCGCAACAGCGGGAGCGTCCCCCGCACGTCGCCGATCAGACCGTCGACCTGCCGGGGAAGGACCATGGTTCGAGCGTCGGCCTGGATGAACGTGATGCGCTCGGCCAGCCCGTTCGCGCGCGCCACCTGACGCGCCACCTCGAGGTACGGCGAAAGTTCGACGGCGTAGACGTGGGCGGCCCCAGCGTGGAGGGCGATGAACGACAGCACGCCGGTCCCGGCCCCTAGGTCGAGCACCACGTCGCCCGGGCGAACCCGACTTCGAATCGCTGCCTCGAGGGGCTCCAGGCGATTTCGATCGACCATCATCTCGAGGTACTGGTGAAGTTGGTACATGTCGCTCGGTTCGACCGGTCGGTCCTGAGTGCGAATGATATAGTACCGAACGTGACCATGGGGGACATCGAGGCTCGTTTCCAGCTTGGCGCGGACGTGGTGACCCACCACATCGACGAGGGACTGCTGGTCGTCGACCTCGACAGCGGAAAGACCTGGAAGCTGAATCATGTCGGGGCGGCCGTGTGTCGCGGGTTGGAACAGGGAGCCGATCTCGCGCATATCACCACGGAGCTCGCCGGCCGCTACGGCATGGCCATCGAGACCGTTCGCCGCGACGTCGAGACGCTCGTGGACAGCCTTTGCAAGGAAGGGTTGGTCACCCCCGTCAGGGGCGGTTGAATCAGGCGGATCGCGCCATCGTCGAACGGCGGTTCGAGGACGAGGCGCACTGAAATGGACCCTTCGTGATCATGCAGGGCGGTCCCTTCGTCGCATCGCTTCCGGTCGCGCTGCGACGGTTGGTGGACGTCATGACGTCCTCGGCTCCTCACGGCACGATCGCGGTCGACGAGGAGATCGTCGAGCTCGCCTGCGCCGAGGAGCTGGCGCCGCTGCTGGGGGCCGTGGTCGGCCGAGGACAGGTGACCGTTCCGGCGTCGAGGCGCGAAGAGTTGATGCGCGCGCACCAGATGTGCCTCGCCTCGAACCTGCTTCGTCGCCGCCTGTTGCAGACGATGATGGAGCTGTTCGGCCCGGCCGATATCCCGCTGGTGTTGCTGAAAGGAATGGCGTTGATCCAATCGGTCATCCCGACGGGCGAACGCTCGATGGGAGACGTCGACGTCCTGGTGCCGGCGTCCCGATGGCGCGAGGCGTGCGATCTGCTCTCCGGGAGCGGTTTCACCGAGACGGTGATTTCGGGGCGCCGCTTCACGGCGGACCATGACTATGTCCGCTCGTTCTCCAGCCCTGCCGGAGCGATGGTGGAGATTCACCGCTTCGTCTGCGAGGCTTCCTACCTGCGGATCGACTACGAAGGGAGGGACGGGCTTTTCGCGCGGGCGCGACGGACCCCGGCGGAGTTCTCGCTTCCCGATGACGGCGATCTCTTCCTGACCCTGGCCGCCCACGCCGCCAAGCACACGTTCGACCTCCCTCTGCGGTCGTTCCTCGACGGCATCTTTCTGCTCCGGCGGCGCGCGCTTTCGATTCCCGCGCTCGCGGCGCGGGCCCGAGGCTGGGGCATGGAGGTGACGTTCGAGATGTGGATGCGCGCGCTGCGCGCCCTCGTCCCCGAGCTCGATGGAGCGTCCGCGGCGCCCGCGTTCGAGGGCTCTGGGTGGTGGTGGCTGGGACGTTTCGTCTGGTCTCACACCAACCACGCGTCCCCATGGCAACGGTTCGTTCGCATGGCCTGGCTCGTGGACGGTGGGTCCGAGTGGGCACGACATGTGGGCACGCGCGCGGGATTCCGAACCCTGGATGCGCTTCAAACGATGCTCGCCGCCGACGGTGGCGCCGCGAGATCTCGCGCGGGGGGTTGATACGAAGGGACGGATGCGCCGGGCGGCTCCGGCGCTCAAGTCCCGCTCCGATGCACCCGAATAGCTAGGCCAGATGCGTCGATGGCCGACCAAGGTATTCACCGTCGCGGCGTTCCTGGGGGCGGTCTCGATGTTCGCGGCGATGAGCCTGTTCACGGTGTCGAACTGGTGGGTGCACCGGATCGGTCATCCGGCGAGATTCGATGCCCTCTCCGATGTGCCACCGCACGACGTGGCGATCGTGCCCGGGATCGGGGCGAGGTTCGGAAACATCAACGATCATCTGCGCTCGCGGCTGCTGGCGGCAATTGCGCTGTACCGCGCGCACAAGGTCAAGGACATCCTGGTCTCCGGCGTCGGCCGCGAGCCAGGCATGGGTGACGAGGTGGTCTCGTCCCGGAGCTGGCTCGTCGCCCACGGCGTCGATCCCGCTCACATCATTTCCGATCCGGCGGGGTTTCGGACCCTGGAAACCATGCAACGAGCAGCGCACGCCTATCACGTCACCAGCGCCGTGATTTGCAGCCAGGCGCCCCACCTCGATCGGTCACTCTTCCTTGCCCGCTCGGCCGGTATCGATGCCGTTGGATTCACCGCCTCCATGCGCCGGGAGTACACGAGCTTCGAGGAGCGCGTGGAGACGTTGAAGGCGACGCTGGCGTTTCTCGATATCTACGTGATTCACACGAGCCCGCGCGTCACCGAGCCGGTTGGTCTGGTCGCCGCCGCTCCCTGAAGCGCCGCTGGTATTCCTGCCACGCATCGAGTGCGCGCAGGCGGCCGTGGAACGTGACGAAGCGGACGAAGTCGCGGGATCGATCGACCGTCGGGTAGACGAGAAGTGCCTGTTCGATTCGCCGTGGCAACGGGAGGCGTGGCTCGCCCCAGTCGTTCGTGTCGAGCAGGGCGCGTAGCCAGGCGCGGCGGGGCGCGGACGGTCGCAAGCGGGCCAGGACGTCGTCGGAGACGTGGACGTCGGCGATCCTTCGGGCGTTGGACAGCGTCAGCCAGGCGGCGGTCGCCGCGCCCGCGCGGTGCGCGGTATCGATCAGCAGGCCCCAGTCGATGGGCGATCGCTCCGTCAGCAGCCAAGCGTCCAGGAACCGCAGCAATCCGAACCGAAAGTGATCGTAGGCCTGATTGGCCGCCATCACGAGCAGCTCGTCCTCGGGGGTGAGCAGGTGGACGGGCGCATCGAACAGGACACCGGGGCGCGCGCGCGCAATCATCTCCGCGACGACGAATCGATAGCGGGCCGGGGGAGCGGGGGCCGTGTGCACGTCGAGCAGGCGGGCACCCGGCGCCCCGGGACTGAACGTCCGCTCGTGGCTGGCGCGCGCGCTCCATGATCTTCCGAGCGGCGAAGCGACAATCGTGAACCCGCTGCTGTTCAGGAGCGCGTGGAAACGCGCCTCGTCGGTTGGAGAAACGAGGACGTCGACGTCCGACATCGCGCGGGTCCATGGCTCGTCGTACCAGCGCGCCGCCAGCGCTGCCCCCTTGTACGCGACGACGCGGATGCCCGTCGTGGCCGCCGCCGCGAGCACGGGGCCGAGCGCCGCGGACGTCACGACGTGCGTGGCCCAGGTGCCCCGGTCGATGCGCTCCAGCTCGAAGCGGAGCGGTTCGGGACAGTCGGGCAACGCGCGGAGCGTCCTCCCCACGATCGCCAGCGCATGCTGGGCCCGCGCCGCTTCGACCAAGGTTCCGAGGGCGGGCAGAGGCTCGAGCGCGGGCGCGCGGGCGCTCCAGGCCGCCGCTTTCGCGCAACGAATCAGGGCCGCGCGGACGGGGTCTCGATCCGGCGGTGTCATGGTCACCCGCCCCACGTCACCGGCGTCAGCCGCCGGCGGCCTTCAGCTTCTTCACTTCGGAGATGAACGCGGGCACGGCGGTCTCCCACGTGGCGACCAGGCCGTAGTCGGCGACCTGAAAAATCGGTGCCTCGCCGTCCTTGTTGATGGCGACGATCACCTTGGAGCCCTTCATGCCGGCCAGATGCTGGATGGCGCCCGAGATGGCGACCGCCACGTAAAGCTGGGGCGCCACGATCTTCCCGGTCTGCCCGACCTGCAGATCGTTCGGCACCATGCCGGCGTCGCAGGCGGCGCGGCTGGCGCCCAGCGCCCCCCCCAGCAGGTCCGTCAGCTCTTCCAGGAGCTTGAAGTTCTCGCCGGCCCTCATGCCGCGGCCGCCCGACACCACGATCTTGGCGTCGCCCAGATCGGGGCGGGCGCTCTGCGTGGCGTGCACGGAGACCACCTCGGCGCCCAGCGCGTCCAGCGTCCCGATCGCACCGGCCTCGACCGACCCGGCCGCGGCGGACGGCGCAGCCGGGGCGAAGGCCGTCTGGCGCACGCTGATGACGACGATGGGCGACCCGATCTCGACGTCACACAGGGCGTTGCCGGCGAAGGCGGGGCGACGAAAGCGGTTCGCGCCGTCGACGCGAATGACGTCCGACGCCATTCCCGCGCCGAGCAGGGCCGCCGCGCGCGGCAGCACGTCCTTGCCCGTCGAGGTCGCCGTGCCGACGACCGCCGTCACGCCAGCCGATTTCACCACGCCGGCCAGCAGCGGGGCATACGTCTCGGCCAGGGACGAGGCGAGGCGCGCATCGTCGAACGCGACCACGCGCTCGGCGTAGCGGGCGACGTCCTTGGCGGCCGCGCCGACTCCTTGGCCGATGACGACGGCGACGACGGGGCCGCCGTGCGCCTTGGCCAGGTCGCGAGCCGCGGACAGCGCGGGCAACGACGCCGAGCGAACGGTGTTTCCCGCGACCTCGCAGAACACGAGCACGGCGCCCATCAGATCACCTTCGCTTCGTCGTGAAGTTTCGCCACCAGCTCTTCGACGCTGGCGACCCGCGCCCCGGCCTTGCGCGCGGGCGGCGCCTCGGTGGAGAGGACCCGTACGAGCGGCGCGACGGTCGCGCCCAGCTCGGCCGTCGTCACTTCCTTAATTTCTTTCTTCTTCGCCGCCATGATGCCCTTCAGCGACGCGTACCGCTGCGTCTCTTCCCACTCGGCGTCGGGGCCGGACAGCGCTTCGTTGCGAACGGCCTTCTTGGCGATGATGCGCAGATCGACGGTGGCGACGGCGGGCAGCCGCACGCGCTTCTCCTCGACGCCAGCGTCGACCTCGCGCGTGGTGGTGGCGCTCTTGCCGTCGGCGGCCACGCGAATGCTGGCCAGGAAGGTGGCCTGCGGCCAGCCGAGCAGACCGGCCAGGATCTGCCCCACCTGGTTGGAATCTCCGTCGACCGTCTGCTTGCCGAGGACGACCAGGTCGGGCTTCTCGCGCTCGACGACCTTGGCCAGGATGTGCGCCACGGCGTCGGCGTCGAGGGCACCGTCGTCGCCCGCGATCAGCAGGCCCCGATCCGCTCCCATGGCCAGCACGCCGCGAAGTTGTTGCGAGACTTCCTTCGGTCCGATGGCGACGGCGACGACCTCGCCCGCGCGCTCGCCCCCCTTGCCCTTCTCGGTGAGGCGCAGGGCGGTCTCGACGGCGTATTCGTCGAACGTGTTGATCTGCCAGGTGGCGCCGGACAGGTCGATCTTGCCACCGGCGAGCTTCAGCTTCTGCTCGGGGTTGGGAACCCGCTTGCATGTCACGAGGATCTTCACGGGCGTGTCTCCCTCGGCTCAGCCGCTTGCGACCTTGAGCGCCTCTTCCAGACAGAACAGGATCTCGTCATCGAGATCGACCAGGTAAACCGTGGCCGGCTTCGGCTGCCGGTGCGCGCGCAGCTCGTCGACGATGGCGCGCGCGGCGTCCGACGGATCGACGCCGCCCAGGCCGGTGCCCATGCCGGGGATCGCCACCAGATCGAAGCCGTGGTGAGCGGCGGCGAGCAGCGCCGCGCGGGTGGCGCGCCGGACGTTCTCGACGGCGACCTTCGTGCCCGGCTCTTCCATCGTGGGCGCGTGAATCACCCGCTTCGCGGGCAGCTGGCCGGCGTTGGTGACCACCGCGGCGCCCACCGCGATCGGCGCCAGCGACATCGCCTCGCGCTGAATTGACGGCCCGCCCTTACGGGAGAGGGCGCCTGCGACGCCACCGCCCATAATTCCTAGGGAATTCGCCGGGTTGACGACGGCATCCACCGGCATTGTGGTGATGTCCGTCTTGGCCAGATGGACCTGCATAGTTGGGGAACCGACCCGTTCACAGTATCACCACTGGGCTTGGGAAACTAAAATAATCTGGGGGACCTGCTGCTCCTCTCTTTTGTTGCGCTCCACCTCGCACCCTCGCGCAGAGCAGAGGTGACGGCTGCCATAACGGCGGTCCACGGGGGCTCGCGGCATTGCATCCAGGGAAATACAACGGGCGGGGCCGCGAGAATGCGGTGCTCGCCGCTGGCCGAGGACGGCCAGCGGCTCCGCTCCGTTCTTTTTCCGGACGACGGAGAGACGGAGCAGGACCGCCAGAAGCGGACCCGGGAAGCGGACCCGGGAAGCGGACCCGGGAAGCGACCCGAAGGAGACGGAGAAGAGAAGCGGGTCAGGCGAGCAGCAGGTCGAGCTGCTGCTCGACCTGCGCTTCGTCCTCGGCCTGCGCGACCGAGATCTCCTGGACGATGAGACCGCGCGCGGTGTCCAGCATGCGTCGTTCGCCGAACGACAGCGGCTTCATCACCTTCAGGCGGTACAGATCGCGGAACACCTCGGCGACCTCGAACAGCGAGCCCGAACGAATCTTCTCCATGAAGCCGCGGTATCGTCGATTCCAGGTCTGGCGATCGAGGTGAACGTCGCGCTCCTTCAAAATCTGCATGACCTCGCCGATCTCTTCCTTGTCGGCGATGCGGCGAAGGCCCACCTGCTCCGACTTGTCGATCGGAACGAGGATGCGGTTCTCGCTCTCCAGCACGCGCAGCACGTAAAAGCGCTGGATGTTGCCGAAGATTTCCTTCTGCTCGATTCCGAGCACTTCCGCGACGCCCTGCGACGGATAGACCGCCTTGTCTCCGATGGCAAACTCAGCTTGCACAAGCCACCTCCACGGTTCCCGGGACAGTCACGAACTCGCTGATATTACTCGACATTTCCATTCCCGCGACAGCGAACGGCCCACGGTACAGGGTCGTTCCCCTGGATGTCAAGAGTCAGATCGGCGCCGTCTTGGGGGGCGGTGCATTTTTTCTTGAAGGAATTGGGTCGGGGCGCTCACTGGAAATTGCCGGCCCATCGCGCGCGAGAATTGAGTTATTTTCCGCGGGGCCATGTCCTACGGTTTCAACGATCCGTTCTCGGCAGCCCCCCCCTCCGTTCAGATCCAGCGCGTCGGCGGCTGGAAGCTTCTCGCGGGGGCGATGCTCGCCGCCGCGGGCGTCGGCTTCGCGGGGTTCGTCTACGTGGGCCCCTACAAGAAGACCACGACGGCGCTGCACGAGCGAACGACCGAGCTCGGCAAGGAACGCGGCGCCACCGACGATCTGTCGTCGGAGCGCGATCGGCTCAAGGCCGAGGTGGACAAGCGTCAGGCGGCGGAGCAGGAGAAGGCCGGCGGCGAAGCGAAGCGGCACGAGGCGCTGGAGGGCCTGGCGGCCGAGCTGAAGGTGGCGCTGGCCGCCGTCGGCGCCAACATCGCCGTCGACGATTCGCGCATTGGCGTCAGCCTCACCGTGGCCAGCCTGTTCGCGCAGCCGATGTCGGTGGCCATCTCGCCGCAGGGGGAGACGGCCTTACGGGTGGTCGTGGCGGGGCTGAAGAAGACGGGCATGCGCGGCAAGGTCAAGGCGCGGCTGATCCCGTCGGCGCCGCCACGCGAGCTGGCGCAGTTCAAGAACATCGGTGAATTCGAGATGCTGCGCGCCGCGCGCATCATGCTGGTGCTGGCGGCCGATGGCGTTCCCGCCGATCACCTCGCGGTGGCGGGCGAGCTGGCGGCCCCCGCAGGCCGCAAGACCAAGGGCGGGGTGCCCGACCGGTTGGATATCGAGATCGAGCCCGAGTGATCGCGGGTCCCAGCGTGCGGGGCGGCGGCGTGGGCGGGGGGGGCGAGCGTCGGGCCTCGACGCCGTGGCGGCGCGCAGCGTTCGCGCTGACGATGCAGGCGGTGCTGGCGGGGCACGGGCGCGCGGCGTGGGCCTACGATTTCGTGCTGACGTCGCGGACGATCGGGCAGGGCTACGAGGAGCGGCGCTACGGCGCGGGAGGTGGCTCCGAACTGCTGACGAGACGCCGCCTCACGCAGTACCTGAACCTGTCGGTGTTCGACATCGAGCCCGGTCGGTGGCGCGGTCCCGACGCCGATCGCAACCTCGTCTCGTTCGAGATGGGGCTGCGCTTCGACGGCGACTTCGGCACGTACTTGACCCGGCGCCCCACCGGCCCCGACGCCATCGGTGAGCTGGCGCAGAGCCAGGTCGACATCCTTTACGCGTATCTGCTGGCGCGCGACGTGGCCGGCCACCTCGACATCCAGCTGGGCCGACAGCTGCACTATGATCTCGTCGACTTCTATTCCTTCGACGGCGCCGACGTCTGGCTGCGGGCAGGGCCGTTCGTGTCTGTGCAGGCCTTCGCGGGGACGGAGGTGAGGGGCGATCTGCCGCTCTCCGCCCCCCTCTACGAGATCGACGGCACCAGCGCCGGCTCGCGCGATCCGGCGACCCGCCCCGAGCAGAGCAGCGCCTGGCGGCCCATGGTGGGCGCGGCGCTGGCTCTCGATCGGGCATCGCCGGTCGACGTCCGGGTCGCCTATCGGCAGGCGTTCTCGGCAACGGTGGATCCGCGGCCCGGGGATCCCAGCTCGGGCGTGAACCACGAGAGCCTGTCGCTGACCGCCGACGCCCACTGGCGCGATCGGCTGTTCGTCGCGGCGGGGGCACGCTACAACCTGCTGGTGGCCGCCTGGGATGATCAGCAGGCGTCCCTGCGCTGGCGCATCGGCGCCCGCCAGCTGCTCTCCCTCGAATACAACTATCTGGCGCCCACGTTCGACGGCGATTCGATCTGGAACATCTTCGCCGCGGGGGCGTACCGCGATTTCAGGCTCTCGCACGACGTGGAGCTATCGACCGCCTGGCGGGCGCACGTCCGTGGTTTCTTCCGCCAGTTCGTCGATCCGCCGGGGACACCCAGCGCGCTGTCGGCCGGCATTCCCGGGGGCCACGACGCCTACGGTGGCAACGTGGGCGTGGACGTTCGCACGCGGCGCGGGCGCGCGCGCCTCGACGGCTACGCGGAGGCGGGCGTCGGGGGATGGAAGGTGGGCGGCGACGCCTCGGCCCGCTGGAACGTGCGCCCCAACCTGTTCGACGTCGAGGGGCGCCTGACGGCGACCGCCTGGCGTTCGGATGACGTCCCGCAGCCGCAGGACGCGCTGATGATCGGCGGCGGGCTCGGTTGCGTGTATCACCTGGGCCGCAAGATGCGCGTGCACTTCCTCGGTGAGAACAACTCGGGCACTTACTATCGGGCCCAGCTTCGGGGCCTGGCGGTGCTGGAGATGGACGTGACGCTGTGACGGTCCGGGGCGCGCGTCTGGCGGCGGCCGCGGCGGCGTCGGCGCTGTTGGCGCTGGTGAGCGTGCCCGGGCTCCGGCGTGGCCACGCGGCCGACGCAGCGGTGCCCGCGGCGCCCGCGCCCGCCGGCGTCTTCGCGAAGCCGATGTCGATCGAGAGCGACGGGACCGGCGCGACCCCTGCGATGGTGGGGGATCCGTCTTCGGTCGTCTATCCGCCCCCCGCGCTGCCGCTGACGTTCGATCACGCGCGGCACGCCAGGCTGCAGCTCACCTGCGAGCGGTGCCACGCGGCCGCCGCGAAATCGATCAGCGCCAAGGACAGCCTGCTGCCGGGCGAGGCGACCTGCCAGCCCTGCCACGCCATCGATCGGGCGCTGCCCGCCAAGACCGTCGATCCGGGAAAGCCGGCCGCCCGCTGCGATGCTTGCCACCCCGGCTTCATGCCGCCTCCTGGCGACGCGGGGCGGTTCGTGGCGCCACCCCGGGTGGCGATCCCCACGGCGGCGCTGAAGTTCAACCACAAGATGCACGCCGAGCGCGGCATGGCATGCGCGCTCTGTCACGCCGGGGTCGACGGGGTGGCGCTCGCCACCACGGCGCAGCTCCCCAAGATGGGGTTGTGCCTGGGCTGCCACGACGGCCGTCAGGCCACCGCCCGCTGCGCGGCCTGCCACGTGACCCTGCCCGACGGACGCTTGCGCACGGCGTTCGCATCGGGGGCGCTGGCGCCGAGCGGTTCGTTGCGCGGCGTCGACGCCCACACCGCCAGCTTCCGCACGGATCACAAGGTCGCCGGCCGCGACGAGCGCTACTGCGCCACCTGCCACAAACAGAGCGAATGCATGGACTGCCACGGCGCGGGCGTGGTGAAGCCGGCCGACTTTCATCCCGGCGACTACGTGACCCTGCACGCTGTCGACGCCAAGCGGAACACGTCGAACTGTTCGTCGTGCCACCGCAACCAGACGTTCTGCCTCGGTTGCCACCAGCGGCTGGGCGTGGCGGCCGATCCGGAAGGGGGGGTGCCGGGGCGCCAGCCGAACAACCCGTTCGGGACGGGGACGGGCGTGAAGCACTTTCACCCGCCCGGCTGGG
Source organism: Polyangia bacterium (assembly GCA_036500205.1). GTDB lineage: Bacteria > Myxococcota_A > Polyangia > Fen-1088 > Fen-1088 > DASYCK01. Next base: position 23,184 of record DASYCK010000189.1, read on the forward strand.
TGCGTGACGAATCGGGGATGGTGCTGACCACGCCGAGCCCCGCCAGCCACAGCTTCCAGGCGCGGCGCAACATCCGCACCTGTGTCTCTTGTCATCGCGAGGAGAGCTGCCTGGGCTGCCATTCGGCCGATCCGTCGCGCTCGATGGGGGCGAACCCGCACTGGCCCGGCTTCGGCACCTCCGCCGCCTGCCGGGCCATGGCTTCGCGCAACGCCCGCGCCTGCCTGAAGTGCCACGCGCCGGGCGCGCCCGAGCTGTCCTGCAACTGAGGCGTCGGTCCAGGCCCGTTCCCAGATGGTCGGGGCGAAACGTAACGGAGAGACCCAGATGAGATCATTCGGAATCCAGGACGGTTTCCAGCGTGTCTTCACGGTTTCGTCATTGCTCGGGGGACTGGCATTGATCGTTTCTTGCTCGTCTGCGGGAGCCGGTGGCGGTTCAGGGAGTGGCGGAGCAACCGGAAGCGGTGGCGCGGCGAGCGGCGGTAGTTCCGGCAGCGGGACCGGCGGGAAAGGCAGCGGCGGAAGCGGCTCCGGTGGCGCTGCGACCGGCGGGAGCGCCAGCGGCCGGAGCGGTACGGGCGGTTCCGGCACGGGAGGCGCTGGCACGGGCGGCACCGGCACGGGCGGCAGCGGCTCTGGTGGCGTCGGCACGGGGGGCAGCGCGGCTGGTGGTTCGGGCACCGGCGGAAACGGAAACGGGGGCCACCCGGTCGGGGGGAGCGCCGCGGGCGGCTCCGGCAGCGGTGGGGCGGGCGGCGGCGTGTTGACCGGAGCGTGCCCCTCCAACGCATATTTCTGCTCCGGGTTCGAGGACGCCGGGTTGCCGATGGGCGCGACATATCTGTCGTCGAACGACAACGATGATTGGACGAAGGGGACGATGCTCGACACGACCGTGTTCAACACGGGCAAACAGTCAATCAAGATCCTGAAAATCGGTTCGTACAGCATGCGCGAGTTCCTGGTGCCCGCGGCGCCCACGTTCTGGTTTCGCGTGTACCTGCAGACGGACGTCGCCATCGGCGGCCCCAGCGGAACGATGCACAACCTTTTTCTCGAGGCGATGTGGAGTAGCGGCCAGCAGGACAAGGGTGCGGAGATAGTGGAAGAGGATTGCGAGCTGGGGATGAACATCACCGATTCGAGATTTGGCTCGAACGGCACGGCCGATCAACCGGGTTGCCCGACGGCCGATCCCAAGGGAACCGTGCTGGCAGAGAACAAGTGGCACTGCCTCGAGGGGTACTTCGACGGGACGAAGGGTGACTTCCGGCTGTTCGCGGACAACCAAGAGGTCATCACCCAGACCGGCGTCGCCAAGGCGAAGCAGAACTACACAGGGCTGCGCTTCGGGTATCGCCAGTACCATGAGCGGCAGCGACTGGTCTGGTACGACGACATCGTTACCGCGCCGCAGCGGATCGGGTGTTACCCATGATCGCGCGCCGAGGTGTCGGGCGCGCCGGTAATCTGCTAGGTATCCTCCCTCAATCGGGCCTGCGGGGAAGGTCACGGCGTGGACGGCGGGCGGACGCGGGCATTCGTGAGGTGAAGATGAATCCGTCGTTCTCGATCCGAGGCGTTGAAAAGCTGTCCTATCTCTTGTTGGGCTCCTTGCTGTCGTTCAGCATCGCCTGCTCGAGTAGTTCTCCGGGCTCCTCCGGCTCGGGGGGATCGAGTGGCAGCGGCGGATCGGGCTCGGGGGGCAAGACGGGGTCGGGAGGTTCCGGTTCTGGTGGTTCGGGCACGGGCGGTTCGGGCACAGGCGGTTCAGCCACCGGAGGAGCAAGCAGCGGGGGCTCCGGTAGCGGAGGCAGTGCCTCGGGCGGTTCGAGTTCCGGAGGCAGCAGTTCAGGCGGGAGCGCCACGGGCGGCGCGAGCACGGGGGGGACGAGCGGAGGCTCCGGTGGCGTCACGGGCGGCAGCGCGAGCGGGGGCTCCGCCACGGGTGGAAGCGCTCCGGGCAGTGGTGGTCAAGGCGGAAACGCCGGCTCTAGTGGTGGCGGAACCAGCGGAGTCTCCGCGGCGTGTCCCGCGAACAAGATCTTCTGTGCGGACTTCGAAGAAGCCAGCGGGCCCCCGATAGGCGCTACTTTTCAGGCTCCCGACGAGACCGGTGGCGGCCTGACGTTCAGCCAGGCGATGACGCTCGACACGACCATGCCCTTCGCCGGAAAGCAGTCATTAAAGGTCCAGTCGATAGGCCCGTTCCACTTTCGCGCCCTCTCCGTCCCGGTTCCTCAGACATTCTGGGTGCGCGTCTACATCAAGAGCGACGTAGATATAGGGCAACAAGACCACAATTCATTCCTGATTGCCATGACCGACCCGAACTACCACGACAGTTCGAACTCAGTAGAAGTCTCCGAGCAGTTCAACTGCGTCATATTGAACGAGCATGACGCGCTAATGCCTACTGGCAACACCTGCGGTGTTAACAAGGCCCTTCCTAAGAACACATGGCATTGCTTGGAAACCCAATTCGATGGAAGCACCGGAAACGTACAGGTCTTTGCGAACGGCACATTGATTGTAAACGTTATGGGCTGGGCGAATGCCAAGGCCAATTTCAACACATTCGAATTCGGCTACGCGAACTACAATCAACCGCCGGCAAACGTTTGGTACGATGATGTCGCCGTCGCACCGACTCGGATCGGTTGTGAATAGTCTCAGACATCTGGCGAGTCGGCCGGACCTCCGGATGGACGCCATCAGGACGATCCATCGGGTCCTCGCCGGACGCAGCCAGTGGGCATTGCGTCCCGGGACCTGTCCCCGGCTGCGGCGGGAGCACGTGCGCGAAGCTGCCGACGACGGATGGGTCGGCAAAAGGCTTCTTCGCAAATGAACGCTTTATCTGGCTAGCTTCCAGATCTGGAGATTGTCTAGGTTGGTGCTGTCGGGGGCGATGCAGCCGCCCGCAGTCCCCCAATAGATAGCGTTCGGTTCTCCGCGAATGCCGTTAACGTAGCAGTTCGTGGTAAAGAGAGGTTTCGTCGTCGCGGCGCAGCTTGCTATCTTGCAGGTTAAGAGAGTAGAGGTGGCGGAAAAAGTCGTCCAGTAGAGGTCGACATCGTCTGACCAGAGAACGCTCGCAACGCTTGTCGTCACTAGTTGAAGCCCCGTGGATGCCGTAGGAAGCGCTACGAAATTCGTGCCCGTGGTTCCCGAAAAATAGAGGCTTGTCGATGTGGCCCAAAAGGTTGCGCTGTCCACCCCATCTGTGCTGACGAGGCTTTGGTAGAGTCCGCCGCTGGCTGGCAGGCGGTCGATGGTGGACATCGTATCGGAAAATAGGATGCCCCCAGCGGAGTAGCCGACCCAGCCGCCATCGGCGGTGACGTCGCCGGGAATCGTGGCGACCTGGGGAGTTCCGGTGGCGGAAGTTGGAGCGGTCACAATGTGTTTGGAGGAGCCGTCATACCAAAACACCCGGGAGTTGGTCCGTATCGCCTCGCCGTAGCCCGTCCTGACGACGACGGCATCGTGGGCGAACATCGGGCCCTTTGCAACGGAGCAAAGGACGATGAGCGACGAGATCTTGAGATTGCGGAAGGCGCTTTCGACGATGGACGGAGGAACTGGG
>DASYCK010000190.1:0-25592 GCA_036500205.1 Polyangia bacterium
CGATACCCTGTACGTCGCCGTCCCGGTGTACCAGCAGGATGTCTACATCGCCAAGGTCGCGCCGTCGGGGATCACGATCGACGGCGGCGGCTTCGATGCAGACTTTCCGATGTTGATCATCGATAACCACGACGCGCCGACCGTTGTGGCCGCCAGCCGCAGCGAGATTGGTCTGGCGCTATGGACGCCCGGGGAGCCGAACTGGTCGTCCGAAACCATCGCTCCCGGAATCCCCGGCCCGTATGGCTACGTTGTCCCAACACCCCGCGGTGCTTTCTTGGCGGGTAACGGTCAGCCGCGCGTCCTTTATGGCTGGCTGGACCTCGGGGACCGATCCCCTGATGGGACCTGGTCGGACACGGTCATTTCACCGAGCACGGCCTTTGGAGCCGGCATGGTCATCGACTCCCTCGGGCGCACGCGCGTCGTCTACCGGACCTATTCCCAAGCGAAGATCAGCGAGTGGATCGACGGGACTCTGCTGGATGGATATCCCGCGGGCGGCTCGATCGACAATGACATTGCCATCGCCGCTAACCCCGCGGCCACACTCGGCGTCGTGCGGTTGCGACCGGACGCCATCGCCGTGACCTTCTCCGATGGCGCCAGCGTCAGCAGAGATCGCGTCCTTGCGAGCATCTCGCCCTTTCAGCCGGATGACTGCGGATTCAAGGTCTCGGGCTGCGAGACGCAGGGGGTCGTCGGGTTCAGTCTTGCGGCCACGGACGACGGAGCGTTCTGGCTCGCCTACACGTTCCGCCACAAGGACTACGACATCGAGACCTATCAAGACGCGAACGGGATCACCCAAACCAGGATCTCTGCCGACCGCAGCACGGACGAGATCCGCCTCCTCCGATTCTCGTCGGACGGCCCCGAGGCGCCGTCGACGCGCTGGACCTATTCTGTTCCGTACAATGCCACGCACAACGTCAGCGTCGTTGCCCGCAATGCGCGCTTGTACCTGGGAATCGAGGAAGCGGTGACGCACGTGTTCGCATTCGATTGGAAGCAGCTGTGAACACGCCCCGCGGCGCAAGACGTGGGTGCGGTCGACGAATTCTGAGATCACGTGCCGAAGATGTCGCTCTCCGAGCGGGACGACCCGATTGAGACACTCGCTCTCGTGAGGACGAACCGCTCGAAGGCGTTCAGATCCGGGCTCCGTGGCGGAAGCCGAATGACCTTCACGCCAGCGTCCTTGAGGGTGGTGCGAAACTCGGCCGTGTAGAGCGGATTCCGGTCGAGTACCAGATGGCGCTTTCCGAGAAGGAAGCCGTCATCGACGTCGAGCAGGTTCCAGGCGATCTGTTGCATCCAAGACCCGTTGGGATCGGCTTTGATCCTGGCAATCTCGACCTTGCGTGTGGCGATGTCGATAACGAAGAAGACGTGGTAGCGAATCAGGCCGGCCATCGACAGAAAGTCCGCTGCGGTGATCACGCCGAGGTGCACCTCAATGAAAGTAGCCCGCGACGTCTTCTTGCCGCGGAGCGGAGCAGGTTCGATGCCTTGCTCCCTGAGAATTCGCTTGATGGTGCTGCGGCCAATCTCGCGGCCGAGAATTCTCAGGGCGCCGCGGAGGCGGGTGTACCCCCAACCCGAATTTTCGTGGCCATCGTGATCAGGAGTCGCACGATCTCGAGGGCTTCCGGGGGCGACCCGGGCCGCGTTTCGTGCTGCCGTCGTACTTCTTGGCGACGAGTTCCCGGTACCGGCGAAGGATCATAGAAGAAAAAGGCCCGGGATTACCGGGCCTTTGCAGAGCGGGAGACGGGACTTGAACCCGCGACGTCCACCTTGGCAAGGTGGCACTCTACCACTGAGTTACTCCCGCGAATTTGCGTGGGGATGTTTAGACGAAGAGGGTGCGGGCGTCAACATCCCCGGAGGGCGCCCGCGCGGAATCTTTTGTGTTTTCTGTCGATCCTTCAGTCCCCCAGGCAGATGCCCAGGTCGCGGGCGGTCTGGACGGTGTCGGAATCGAGGGGGACCGTCTTCGTCACGGCGATCGCCTTCTCGATCGGCACCGGCACCATGTGGGGCGGGTCGTAGGCGACCAGATGGCCGAACTGCTTGGCCTCGACCATGCGCACGGCCGCCGCGCCGAAGCGCAGGGCCAGCAACCGGTCGCGGTGGGTGGGGCTGCCGCCCCGCTGCAGGTGGCCCAGGACCAGCGAGCGCGTCTCGAACTTGGTCAGCTCGCCGATCTTGTTCTCCAGCAGCTCGGCCAGGCCGAACTTGCGCTTGCGGATCTCGCCGCCCACCTCCTTGTCGGTGATGGTCTGCAGACCGCCCAGCGGGACCGCCCCCTCGGCGCACACGACGACGGCGTAGCGCCGGCCGCTGGCGTAGCGTCGCTTCAGGTGGGCGACGACCTTCTCCAGGTTGAAGGGGATCTCGGGCAGCAGGATGACGTGGGCGTTGCCGGCCACGCCCGCGTGCATGGCGATCCAGCCCGCGTCGCGGCCCATCAGCTCGACGATCATCACGCGCTCGTGCGACTCGGCCGTGGTGTGCAGGCGGTCGATGGCCTCGGTGGCCACCGTGACGGCGGTGTCGAAGCCGAACGTCGCCTGCGTGCACGACAGGTCGTTGTCGATGGTCTTGGGCACGCCGACGATGGGCATCCCCTTGGCGCCAAAGCGGCTGGCGATGCGGAACGAACCGTCGCCACCGATCGCGATCAGGGCGTCGCCGCCCACCGCGCGGAAGCGCTCCATGATCTTATCAGAGATGTCGGTCGAGACGATCTTGCCGTTGGTCTCGACCGGGTACTCGAACGGGTGACCCTTGTTCAAGGTCCCCAGCATGGTGCCGCCGAGGTGGGCGATGCCGCGCACCGAATCGCGGGTCAGGTTGATGAGCCCTTCGCTCTCGGGCTCGAGCAGGCCCTGATAGCCGCGTCGGATCCCCGTCACCTTCCACCCACGCCGCAGAGCCGACAGGGTGACCGCGCGAATGACCGCATTCAGTCCGGGGGCGTCGCCACCGCCGGTGTTTACCAGGATGTGCATGCGCCACAGGCCATATCGCGACCCAGCGGTTCTCGCAACTGCGCCGGACCGGAATTCTGTATTTCCCATGGTTCCGGGGGCCCCGAAATCGCTATTCGGGGCGCGATCGGCGCAAGGTCGGCACCAGCAGGACGCGATCGAGGCCCGTGGCGGCCACGGCGCGCAGGTCGACCCCGTACACATTTCCCAGTATTTCAGGGTCGAGGGCGGCGTTCGGTGGGCCGCTCGCCGCCACCGCGCCCTCGTTCATCAGCACGATGCTGTCGCAATGCGCCGCCGCCAGATTGACGTCGTGAAGCACCACCAGCACGCCGCGGCCGGCGCGCGCCCGCTCGCGCAGCAGATCCAGGATCGCGAGCTGCTGCTTCAGATCCAGGCTGCTCGTCGGCTCGTCGAGCAGCAGAAAAGGCGTGTCCTGCGCCAGCGCGCGTGCGATGAAGGCACGGCGCAGCTCGCCGCCGGACAGCTGATGCAGCGGGCGCTCGCGCAGCTCGCCGAGCCCGCACGCCTCGATGGCCGCGGCCGCCGCCGCGCGATCGGCGTCGCTCTCGAAGCCGAGGCCGCGCGGGGCCAGGTGAGGCACCCGCCCGATCAGCACCAGCTCGGCCACCGTCAGCGGAAAGTCGGTCGGCATCTCCTGCGGCACGACGGCGACCTGGCGCGCGAAGTCCCGGCGGGGCCAGCGGGCGACGTCCCGGCCCAGCAGGGTAATGGCGCCGCTCCTCGGCGTCAGGTAACCCATCAGGCAGCGCAGCAGCGTCGTTTTCCCCGAGCCGTTCGGTCCCAGCACACCGACGAGCGCTCCGCGCGGAACGGACATCGAGACGTCCTTCAGCACGTCGCGCGCGCCGTACGTGAACGAGACGGCCTCGGCGTGGAGATTCTCCGACGCGGGCGCGGTCATGTTCGCTTCGGTGCTTCGCGCGCGGCTGCTTCGAGCACCTTCGCCGCGTCCCACAGCCGGTCGAGCTCCTCGGGCGTGCTGTCGGCGACGGCGCGGCCCTCCGCCGCCAGCGTCGTCTCGATGTGGCGAAAGCGTCCGGCGAAGCGATCGGTGGCGCCGCGCAGGGCCGACTCGGGATCGAGATCCAGCTTTCGTCCCAGGTTCACCACCGCCAGCAGCAGGTCGCCCAGCTCGCTCTCCATGGCGGCCCTGTCGCCGCTCGCGCGCGCCTCGTCGAGCTCGCGCAGCTCCTCGTCGACCTTGGCGCGCGGCCCCTCGGCGTCGGGGAAATCGAAGCCGACGGCGCCGGCCTTCTCGCCGGCGCGGGTGGCGCGCAGCAGGGCAGGGGCGCTGCGGGGAATTCCGTGCAACGCGCCGTGCTTGCCCTTCGCCGCCTTCTCCTCCCCCTTGATCTTGGCCCAGTTCGTCAGCACCTCGCCGCTGCCGGCGACCTGGACGTCACCGAAGACGTGGGGGTGGCGTCGCACCAGCTTCTCGACGATGCCGCGCGCGACGTCGTCGATGCCGAACGCGCCGGCGGTGAAGCGCAGCTCGGACTGGAAGACGATCTGCAGCAGCAGGTCGCCCAGCTCCTCGCGATGGTCGGCGAGGTTCCCCTCGGCCAGCGCGTCGACCACCTCGTAGGTCTCCTCGACCAGATAGGGGACCAGCGTCTCCAGGGTCTGCTCGCGGTCCCAGGGGCAGCCGCCCGGCGCGAGCAGCCGCTGCATCAGACCCACCAGGCGCTGCACCGCCTCGCCGGTCTGCTTGCCGGGCAACGGGGCCAGGTCGATGTTCGCGGCGTCGCTTGGTTTCGTCGGGCTGTCCACCCCCGGAATCTACACATTGCTGGTCGGGGTGGGGCGTGGTACATCGAAAATCCTTGAGCGATCGCACCACCGAACCGGTAGACCCCACCGCCCCCCTCGGCGCGGGGACCGTCACCGAACGGCTCGCCCTCGACGACAACGCCACCGCGCTGTCGTTCTACGGTGAGCGGAACGGCAACCTGAAGGTCATCGCGGAGGCGACCGGCACGACCGTGCACAGCCGGGGCAACGAGCTGACGATCATCGGCGGCGCCGAGGCGGTGGCGCTGACCCGCAACCTGCTGACGCAGCTTTACGCGATGGTGCATCGGGGGACGCCCCTGGCGTCGCAGGACATCGGGCGGGCGGTGGCGGTGCTGCGCGCCGATCACCGCGCCGATCTGCGCGAGGTATTCGCGGATACGATCCTGGTGGCGGGGCGGGCCCGCCCCATCGCGCCCAAGGGGCTGGCGCAGAAGCGCTACGTCGACGCCATCCGCAATCACGACATCGTGTTCGGGATCGGCCCGGCGGGGACCGGCAAGACCTATCTGGCGATGGCGCTGGCGGTGCGCGCGCTGATGGAGAAGCAGGTGAAGCGCATCATCCTCACCCGCCCAGCGGTCGAGGCGGGCGAGCGGCTGGGCTTCTTGCCCGGCAGCATGGAGGAGAAGGTCTCGCCCTACCTGCGGCCGCTCTACGACGCCCTTCACGACATGATGGACTTCGAGAAGGCCGATCAGCTGCTGGCGCGCGGGCTGATCGAGGTGGCGCCCATCGCGTTCATGCGCGGGCGGACGCTGAACGACGCGTGCGTCATCCTCGACGAGGCGCAGAACACCACCAACGAGCAGATGAAGATGTTCTTGACCCGCCTGGGGTTCGAATCGAAGGCGGTCATCACGGGCGACATCACGCAGATCGATCTGCCCGACAACCGCAAGTCGGGTCTGCGCGAGGCCGAGGTGCTGCTGCGCGGGATCAAGGGGATCGAGTTCTGCACGTTCACCGAGGTCGACGTGGTCCGGCACCCGCTGGTGCAGGAGATCATCAAGGCGTACGACGCCGCCTCGGTGGCGAAGGCCGAGCGGGCCGACAGGGCCGCGGCGGCGCGCGCGGCGCACGAGCTGAAGTCGCCGGCGACCGACGTCTGAGCCGGCGATTCTCGGCGATTCTCGGCGATTCTCGGAAGGTCGGGGCGCTGGTATGCTGCGCGACGTGGAAGTGGCCGACGCCCGGGCCGAGGTCGATCGCCTTCGGTACGAAATCGAGGAGCTGATCGCGACCGGCCGCGCGCTGTCGTCGGAGCGCGACACGCGCACCTTGCTGGCCCTGATCCTGAAGAAGTGCCGGCACGTCACCGGCGCCGACGCGGGGAGCGTCTACGTGCTGGAAGGGGAGGGGGCCCCCGCCGACAAGACGCTGCACTTCATGCTGTCGCAGAACGACTCGCTGAAGATCGATTTTCAAGAGTTCACGTTGGGGGTCGACGAGAAGTCGATCGTGGGCAAGGCGGTCCTCGACGCCAAGCCGATCAACATCGCCGATCTCTACGCGCTCGATAACCCGGGCCAGAACCCCTGGGGCGTCCAGCACAACCGCAGCTTCGACGAGAAGACCGGCTACCGCGCCCGCTCGATCTTGACCGTGCCCATGCTGTCGGCGCGCACCGAGGTGATCGGCGTGATCCAGCTCATCAACCGCAAGCGGGATCCCGAGCGGCAGCTCCGGTCGCTGGACGACTTCGCCACCGAGGTCATCCCCTTCGACACGCGCGCCGAGGAGTTCGCGCTGGCGCTGGCGGCGCAGGCGGGCATCTCGCTCGAGAACGCCATCCTGTACGAGGAAATCCGCGATCTGTTCGAGGGGTTCGTCGATGCGTCGGTGACGGCGATCGAGTCGCGCGATCCCACCACCTCGGGGCACTCGCGGCGCGTGGCCACCCTGACGGTGGCGCTGGCGGCCAAGGTGGACGGCCTGTCTGACGGGCCGTTCGCGGGCGTGCATTTTTCGCGCGATGATCTGCGGCAGATCCAGTACGCGGGGATGCTGCACGACTTCGGCAAGGTGGGCGTGCGCGAGCGGGTGCTGGTCAAGCCGAAAAAGCTGTACGAGGAAGAGCTGCGCGCCATCGAGAGCCGGTTCGCTTACGTGCGCAAGACGCTGGAGGCGGAGCTGCTGGAGCGGAAGCTGAAGCTGTGCGAGCAGCTCGGCTATCGCGAGGCGGCGGGGCGCTATCCCGAGCTCGAAGCCGAGCTGGACCACCGGCGCGCCGAGCTGGACGGCATCCTGGCCTTCGTGGCGAAGGTGAACGAGCCGACGGTGCTCGAGCAGGGGGGCTTCGAGCGGCTGCTCGAGATCGGCCAGCTCCGCTACCCGGCGCCGTCGGGCGAGGCGCGACCGTTTCTGGAGCCGGCCGAGATCGCCGCGTTGCAGGTGCGTCGCGGCAGCCTGACCGACATCGAGCGGGTCGAGATCGAGAGCCACGTCGTCCACACCTACAACTTCCTGAACAAGATCCCCTGGGGGCGCACCCTGCGGAACATCCCGCGCATCGCCGGCGCCCATCACGAGTACCTGAACGGCAACGGCTACCCGCGCCGCCTCGAGGACAAGCAGATTCCGCTCGAGTCTCGGATGATGACCATCGCCGACATCTTCGACGCGCTCACCGCCTCCGATCGCCCCTACAAGCGCGCGGTGCCGATCGATCGGGCGCTGGGCATCGTCGAGTCGGAGGTCAAGGCCGGAAAGCTGGACGCGGCGCTGTTCGACGTCTTCGTGAAGGGCGACGTCTACAAGGCCGTCCTCTAGCGATGCCCGTCGACCTCCTGGTCCGCCCCAGCGCGCGCGATGCCGTCCCCCCCGCCGTGCGCCGCGCCCTGAAAGTGCAGGTGACGCTCGCCCTCCGTCGGCTGGCGCGCCAGCGCTCGTCGGTCGCCATTCTCCTCACCGATGACATCGAGATTCGTGCGCTCAACCGCGACTACCGCCACCATGACCGGGCGACCGACGTCCTCAGCTTCCATCTGCAGGAGCTGGCGGGCGAAGGCGATCCGGCAGGTGACGGCATCAACCTGGGGGACATCGTCATCTCGGTCCCGACGGCGCGGCGGCGCTCGGCCGGCAAGCGGCTCCCCAGCGAGCTGATCAGGCTCGCCATCCACGGGCTTTGTCATCTGTTCGGGCATGACCACAAGCGCAAGCCCGAGGCGACGGTGATGTACGCCCTGGAACGAAGGCTCAGGCGGAAGCCTCCACCCCGTTGAGGCGCCGGGGCGGGCCGTGACCACGCGGCCGCGGCGCGCTCTTTTGCGGGGGTGGGCGGTGATCCGCGCCGAGCGGTCGAGACCGGCGGCAACCGGGGGCCGACGTCCGAACGCGCCCGTTCGGGTGGACGGCCACGAGCTATCGCGCGGCGCGAACGCTACCTCTCGAATCAAGCGAGCCTGCCGCTTGCTGGGGCGCCAGAGCGACCGGAGGGAGCGGGTTCATCGCCGGGAGGCGCGGCTCAGCCGCGCCGGCCCACCTCAGCAAACTCCGAAGGGGGGTCTCGTAGGGGGACGAAGTCCCCCCTGCGTCAAAACCGCATACCGCGTTTGGCGCGGTACATGAACCATTTGTAGGTCAGGTAGCCGGCGCCGGCGACGCCTGGAACGATGAGGAGCGTCGGCAGGCCGATGAAACCTGCGACCACGGTCCCCCCCCACGCGGCCGCCGCGAAAATCCCCTTCTTCTTGGCCTGGGCCTTGTCGCGCGCCACGAGACTTTCCATGTAAACGCCTCCAGGGGAAGAGGTAGCACGGCGCCGACCTGCCGGCCAGAGACGGAATCAGGGTATTCGCGCCGCGGCAAATTCGCAGTAGAAGTACGGATATGGTCGTTCGAAGGGCGAAGATAGTGTGCACGATTGGACCGGCGACCGCCTCGGCCGTCGGGATCCGGGGGCTGATCAACGCGGGGATGGACGTCGCCCGCTTGAACTTTTCCCACGGCCGTCACGAGGATCATCAGCGGGTCGCCGATCTGGTGCGCGCGGAGAGCGCGGCCATCGGCAAGCCGGTCGCCGTTCTTCAAGATCTGTGCGGCCCCAAGATTCGTACCGGGAAGGGCTCTCCCGCGTTGATCGCCACGGGCGATCACGTGACGCTGATCGAGGGGGAGCAGGGGGCGTCGGACACCATCGCCGTCGGCTACGCCGGGCTGGCCAGCGATCTCCAGGCGGGAGATCTGGTCCAGCTCGACGACGGCCGGGTCCGACTGCGCGTCGTCGACATCTCCGAGGGGAAGGTCCGCTGCGTCGTCGAGCAGGGGGAGGCGCTGCGCGACCGCATGGGCGTGAACCTGCCTTCACGGCGGGTGAAGTTGCGCTCGCTGACGGACAAGGATCGGATCGACCTGGCGTTCGGCGTGACCATGGGGGTCGACTACGTCGCCCTGTCGTTCGTGAAGGGGGCCGACGACATTCGTGAGCTGCGCGACGCCTACCGGGCGCTGGGGCAGCCGCCGCCGCCCGTGATCGCGAAGATCGAGACGCCCGAGGCGGTCGAGAACCTGGTCGAGATCATGCGCGCCGCCGACGCCGTCATGGTGGCGCGCGGCGATCTGGGGGTCGAGATGCGGCCCGAGCAGGTCCCCATCGTGCAGCGGGAGATCATCGGGGTGGCCCGGCTGTACCAGCGGCCGGTCATCGTGGCGACCGAGATGCTGCAGTCGATGGTCGAGTCGACGCGCCCCACGCGCGCCGAGGCGGGCGACGTGGCAACCGCCGTTTTTCAAGGGGCTGACGCGGTGATGCTGTCCGCCGAGACAGCCTCGGGGCGCTTCCCTCACGACGCCTGCGCGATGATGGAGCGGATCATCCTGGTGGCCGAGGGCAGCAAGTTCTATGCGCCCCAGTCGTCCGAGCCAGGCGAGACGATCCAGGAGGCGATCGCGCACGCGGCCTGCGTCGTCGCGCGCGAGGTGGGGGCGAAGGTCATCGTGGCGTTCACGATCAGTGGCAGCACGCCCCGCCTGGTGTCGAAGGCGCGACCGGGCGTCCCCATCGTGGCGTTCTCTCCGGCGGGCGACGCCTTGAGGCGCCTGGCGCTTTATTGGGGCGTCATGCCGCGGCACCTGCAGGTCTTCTCCAACGTCGACGCGCTGGCGGCCGCCGTCACGTCGCACCTGCGCGAGCAGGAGATCGTGTCGGCCGGCGATCGTTACGTGATGGCGTACGGCGCGCCGGTCGGCCAGCGCAGCCCCACGAACACCATCCGAGTCGTCGAAGTCGGTTGAGGATGACGCCGACGCCGGTCAGTTCAGCGACTGCGGCAGGCCCAGGTGAAACGGGGCGATGTCGGCGTCGAACTCGGCCCCGGCGTCGGTCACCATCTGATAGGTGCCGCGCATCTCGCCGGACGGCGTGGCGAGGACACACCAGCTCGTGTACTCGAAGTTCTCGCCCGACCGGAGGCGCGGCTGCACCCCGACCACGCCCGGACCGCGCACCTCTTCGACGTGCCCGTCGGCGTCCGTGATGATCCAGTGGCGCGACTCGAGGCGGGCGGTGGTGTCGCCCTGGTTCGCGATCGTCACCGTGTAGGCGAAAGCGTACTGTCTTCCCGACACCGACGATCGTTCCGGAATATATTGGCTGCGCACCGTCACCATGATTCCGTTCGTAAGGGCGGTCGACATCCGGCGCACACCCTGTCAAACGAACCGCACCTCTTCAAGTCCCCAGATCACGACAGCTCACAACGGTGAAAGGTAGCCATGAAACTCGTAGACAAGCACTGCAAGGAGCTCCCCAAGGGAACGCCGGCGCTCGGCGACGCCGAGGTCCAGACCAACCTGGCGGCCGTCACCGGTTGGAGGGTCGAAAAGGGAGCGACCGGCACCCCGCAGCTCGCGAAGCGATTCGAGTTCAAGGATTTCTCGGGCGCCATGGCCTTCGTCACCCGCCTGGCCTTGGTCGCCGAGTCCGAGCAGCACCATCCCGACTTCTCCGTCCACTACAACCGGGTCGACGTCGCGTCGTGGACGCATTCCGTGGGGGGGCTGTCCGAGAACGACTTCATCCTGGCCGCGAAGCTCGACGCGCTCGGCGCCTGACGAAAGGATTCATGCGTTTTCTCATCACCGGAGCGACGGGATTTCTTGGCCGCCATCTGCACGCCGCCCTGCAGGCGGCGGGACACGAGAGCGTGGCGCTGGCGCGCGATCCGGAGAAGGCCGCCCTGCGGTTGCCGGGTGCGCGCATCGTGGGCTGGAATGGAAACGTCGGTCTGCCGCCCGTCGAGGCGTTCGACGGGGTCCACGCCGTCGTCAACCTGATCGGCGAATCGGTCGCCGGGCGGTGGACGGAAAAGCGGAAGCGGGCGGTCCGGGACAGCCGGATCCTGCCCACACGGGCCCTGGTCGAACGGATGGAGGGGCTGACCGTCCGCCCCCGCGTGCTCATCTCGATGTCGGGGGCGGCCGTCTACGGCGATCGGGGAGACGCGATCCTGACCGAGTCGTCGCTGCTGGGGACGACCGACGGCTTCCTGGTGAGGCTGGCCGGCGAGTGGGAAGCAGCCGCGCGCGGCGCCGAAGCCCTGGGGGCCCGGGTCGTCATCCTGCGCGGGGGCGTGGTGCTGGGGCGGGACGGCGGCATCCTCAAGAAGCTTCTGCTGCCGTTTCGGATGGGTCTGGGGGGACGGCTGGGCGACGGGAAGCAGTATTTCCCTTGGATTCACGTCGCAGACGCGGTGGGGATCGTGCTCCACGCCGCCGGCCACGACGAGCTGGCCGGCCCGGTGAATCTGGTGGCGCCCGAGCCGGTGACCAACACCGAGTTCACCGACCAGCTGGCGCGCGCGCTCGGCGGAACGGCCCGGCTGGCGGTGCCGGCGTTCGCGTTGAAGCTGGCGCTCGGGGAGATGGCCGAAGAGATGCTCCTGGCGGGGCAGCGAATGTCTCCCGCCCGGGCGTTGCAGTCCGGCTACGTCTTCCGGTTTCCACTGCTTCAGGACGCGCTCGGCGACATCTTGATCGCGGGCAAACCCGGCAAGGGTGAGGGCGATGGTACAGGTGAGGGTGAGGGTGAGGGTGAGGGTGAGGGTGAAGGTAAGGCCAAGGCAGCGGCGGTCTCGCCTTCGTCCGCCCCATAGCCGCCAGCCGACGGAACAAAGATCGTCGCTTCCGTCTGTTTGTATACGGACGGTCAAGGCGTCGGCACGGCGAGCGACACAATCGCGTCATTTCAGGTTGCTTTATTTCGGCAACCGCACGATGATCGCCAAGCGCCTTTTATTTCTACCGACTAACCCTGGCGCTGTGGGGACCATGGGACGCATCCTGCTGGCGGATGAAAACGACGACAATCGCCTCGGCGTTGCGCGAGCTATTGAGAAATTGACCACCCTCGAGGTGGATGGGGTCGGCGACGGCCTGTCCGCCCTCGAACGTCTGCGCGGCGGTCGTTACGATCTGGTGCTCCTCGAGGTGCTGCTGCCCGGACTGGACGGTGTGGAGGTGTGCCGGAGGTTGCGCGACGATCCCCTGACCCGGCAGCTCCCCGTGCTGTTCCTGACCGGCGCTCAGCACTCGACCGAGAAGCGTCTCCAGGCGCTCGAGGTGGGGGCGGACGACTTCATCGTCCAGCCGGTCGTCGACCGCGAGCTGGTCGCCCGCATCAGGGCCTCGCTGCGGGTGAAGGCCTTCGCCGACGAGATCCGACGGCACAACGTCGACCTCGAGAGCAGCGTGCGCGAGCGGACCCGCATCGCCGAACAGCTGACGGACCAGCTGCGCGCCGAGCGCGACACGCTGCGCGAGACCTTCGACGTGTTCGACGAGGCCCTGCTGCTGATCGGCGGGCCGGGGCAGCTGCTGGTCGCGAACGCCGCCGGTCGGCGTCTGAACCAGACGGCCTTCCGCAGCGGCATCGACGCGCTGGCGGCCGACGCCGTCGCCAGCGGGGCGGTGTGCGATCGGGCCTTGAACAACGGCGAGCGCTCGTTCGTGGGGCGGGCCTACCCGGTCAGCGGCGGCCGCGTGCTGCTGTACGTCCGCGACGTCACCGAGGAGCGGGGGCAGGAAATTCGGCGCCTGCAGGCGGAGAAGCTGGCGTCGATCGGCACGCTGGCCGCCGGGGTGGCGCACGAGATCAACAACCCCGCCGCGTTCGTGCTGGGGAACCTCGAGGCGCTGGTGGGGAATGTTCGCATGATGGCCGACCAGGTCGGCGCGATCCCGGACCCCGGCCTGCGCGGCAAGCTGAACGATGCGCTGTTCGAGGTGACCGGGATCCTGCAGGAGACGAAGGAAGGGATGGCCCGCATCCACCGCATCGTCAAGGATCTGTCGTGGTTTTCGCACGTCGACGACGAGCGCGGCGCCACCACGGAGCTGAACGCCACGGTCGAGTCGACCTTGAGCCTGCTGAAGAACGAGCTGCGCCACCGGGCCACGGTCGAGCGCGAGCTGAAGGCCACCCGAACCGTGACGACCAGCCCGGCGCGCCTCGGCCAGGTGTTCCTGAACCTGATCATGAACGCCGCCCAGGCGCTCGACGTCGCGCGCACCGCCGACAACCGCATCCGTGTGCGGACCTTCGACGACGGCGAGGACGTCATCTTCGAGGTCTCCGACAACGGCGTCGGCATCCTTCCCGAGGTGCTGCCCCGCATCTTCGACTCGTTCTTCACCACCAAGCCACGAGGCGTGGGGACGGGGCTGGGACTGCCGATCACTCACGGAATCGTGAGATCGCTGGGGGGCGAGATCACCGTGGACACGCAGGTCAACGTCGGGACGACCTTCCGCGTTCGCATGCCGTCCCGCCCGGCCGTCCGCATCGAGGCCATCGAGGCGGCGGCGACGCCCACCTACGGGAGGCGTCGGGTGCTGGCCATCGACGACGAGCCGCTGCTGTTGAAGGCGTACCGGCGCATGCTGGGAGACGTTCACGAGGTGGTGACGGCGCTGGGGGGGCGGGATGCCCTGCTGGTGCTGCAGAAGCAGACCGACTTCGACGCCATCCTGTGTGACCTGCAGATGCCCGAGATGTCGGGCATGGAGCTGTATGCGAAGGTGGAGGCGCGCTATCCGGAGATCCTGGAGCGCTTCATCTTCTCGACCGGGGGAGCGTTCTCGACCGAGGCGCGCCGGTTCCTCGATCGCGGGGTGACCTGCATCGGCAAGCCGTTCCGGGCGGAAGAGTTGCTGGCGCTGATCGAGACGAAGATCGCCGAGCGCTCGCGCGAAGCGGCCGACGGGGGAGAAGAGGCTTCGGATGACACTGGAACCGACGAGGCCCGACGGCCTCCCCGGGGCGGCGACGCGCCGGGGGCGGACCCGCTCGGCACCCGTCACGCGGTCGCGGACCATCGGTGATGGAAAGGGCGACGATGGAAGGGGCGCCCCGTCCCCGTCTGCTGGTGGTCGCGGCGTTGATTCGCCGTGACGGCCTGCTGCTGATCTCCCGGCGTCGCAACGATCAAGCGATGCCGAACTTCTGGGAATTTCCCGGCGGCAAGATCGAGGCAGGCGAGGCGCCCCAGGCGGCCCTGGCGCGCGAGATCCGCGAGGAGCTCGGCTGCGACGTCGAGGTCGGGCGGATCGACGACGTGGTGTTTCACGCCTATCCGGCGTTCGACCTCTACATGCTGGTCTACGATTGTCGGGTGCTGAGCGGCGAGCCCGCCGCCGTGGCCGTCGCCGAGATCGCCTGGATCGAGCCGTCACGGCTCCCCACCGTCGAGCTGTTGCCGGCCGATCTCCCGCTGGCGAGACGGCTGGCTGACGAGGCCGGAAGACCCGGGCGTTAGCCCGGGGGCGCTACTGCGGCGCGCTGGGGTTCGAGCCGGTCTCCTCGACCGCGGGCACGGCCGGGGCTTCTCCGGTCGCCTGCGCGTCGGCGGACTGACCCTCCTCGGAAGGCGTGGAGGCCGCTGCGTGAACCGCGCCGCCGTGGCGGAGCACTTCGCGCTCGGCGACCCGCGCCGCTTCGGTCAGGTCGCGCTTGCAGGCGCCACACAGCGTCGGCTCGCCCCAGTTCCCGAGGTGCGTCTGCAGCTGGCTCTCCGGGGGCCAGTGGATGACCGTTCCGCAGCCGTTGCAGGGGATGTCGCGCGTCTTCCGATCCTTCAGGAAGGTCAGGCAGTCGTCGCACCGTCGATCGGGCGGACGGATCTCGCGCCGCCGCTTCCGGCGCCGCTTCTTGCCACCCCCCTCGCGCGCTGCCACCTGGGCCGTGGGAGCCGAGCCCTCGGTCGCCGCCGTCTCGGGCGCTTCCCCATCTTCCGGGGCCGCGGCGGACGCGCCGTTCGTCGGCGCGTCGTCGTGCGCGTGCGCGTCGTCGTGCGCGTGCGCGTCGTCGTGCGCGTGCGCGTGCGCGTCGTCGTGCGCGTGCGCGTCGTCGTGCGCGTGCGCCTCGCCCTCGGGCGCTTCCGCGCCCGCGGTGGATGCGCCGTCGACTTCAGCCTTCTCGTCCGCCTTCATGACAGGCCTGACGCCGGCCGCGAGCTGCTGGGCCGCGCCCCAGGTCCAGGTGCCGGGGCAGTGCTCGGTCTTGCACGGGACCTCGCGGTCCTCGAGCGCACCGACCTCTTTTTCGCACTCGGTGCAGTAGTGAGGATACGGATCGCCCGTCTTGCCACGAACCGCGCGGGCCAGCTGCGCGCCGCGCTTGTCGGTCCAGGTCCGCTTGCACCCGGGGCGACGGCAGGGGCGTTCCACGTCCTTCGTCGTCGAATAGACGTCGATGCAGCGCTGGCACATGCGGTGCGGCGCCTTGGGCAGCGGCTTTCCAGCGACGGAGGTGTTCAGCTGGGACTCGCGCGCCCACACCCAGGTGTTCTTGCAGCCGGAGGTCCGGCAACGCACGTCGCGATCGGCGATGCCGCCGAACACCGGCTTGCAGCTCTCGCAGAGCCGGCGCGGCGCCTCGTTCGGGAGGCCGGCCGCGTAGTCGCGGATCTGCTCGTCGCGCGACCAGGACCACTTGTTCTTGCAGCCCTGGATGCCACAGGTGACGGGACGATCCTTCAGCTTCTCGAAGACGTTCCCGCACGGCGTGCACATCACCGGCGGCGGCGGCATCGCCTCGCCGCTCGCCTCGCCATTGGTCTCGTCTTGTTTGGAGGAGGCCCCGGCCAGCAGCTGCGCCAGACGCGTCCAGACCGACGTGCGCGTGCACCCCTCGACGGAGCAGGGGAGCTCCTTGTTCGTCAAGGTGGCGAGCTTGGCGGTGTCTTCGTCGCACAGCCGATCGGGCGGCGACTGCCGGGTGGCGAAGGCGGACAGCTGCTCCTTCGCCGTCCAGGTCCACTTTCCGCCGCAACCGGGGCGGGCGCACGTCCGCTCGACGTCGCTGGTCGCCTGGGACTTCTCGCGGCAGGGATCGCACATCCGCGCGGTGGGATCGCTCTCGTCGGTTACAGTGCGACCGCCGAGCTTCGCGCTCTTGCCGGACATCTGGATCCACGTCCGCGTGCAACCGGATACCGAACACGGTATCGATTTCGCGCCGAGTCGATCAGCGAGCGTAAAGCCTAATGAACCTGTTGGCATCTCGAAGGGTGCATATGCTGACCACAACCCACGCGGAGATCAACCATAATCTTTGCTTCGTTGAAGTGACGGCCCCGAACACGCCCCCGCTTGCCTGCGACGGCCGGCAAGGGTAGACGTACGCCCGTCCCATGCAACTCACGATTGAAGACATCTCACCTGTCGAAAAACGCGTTGATTTCGAGATCCCTTGGAGCGACGTCGCCCCCAAGCTGGAGAAGGCCTACAACGACCTGCGTCGGGAGGTCCGCCTGAAGGGGTTCCGCCCCGGGAAGGTTCCGCGGCACGTCGTCGAGAAGCTCTACCGGCAAAAGGTCGAGCACGACGTCGCTCAGGAGCTGGTCGAAGCGACCATCGGCCGTGCCATCGAGGAGAAGCAGATCCAGCCGGTGGCGCCGCTCGAGGTCGACAAGATCGAGATCAAGGCCGGAGAGCCGTTCAAGTTCACAGCCAAGGTCGAGATTCGCTCCCAGGTCAACCCCAAGGACTACTCCGGGGTCGAGCTGAAGCGGCGGCCGACCAAGCTCGACGAGGAGCAGGTGACGTCCTCGATCGAGGGGTATCGCAAGCGGCTCACCGAGTACAAGCCGGTCGAGGGGCGCACCGAGGCGCTGCCGACGGACCTGTTGATGGTCGAGGTGCACGGCAAGGTGGGCGACCACAAGATCAAGCGCAACAACGTCGGCGTCGACCTGGAAGACAAGACCGGTGGACCGCTGCCTGGGCTGGCCGAGCGCCTGCAAGGGGTGTCGCTGACCGCGACCGATCTCGAGGTGAAGTACAAGCTGCCGGACGACCTGCCCCAGAAGGAGCTGGCCGGGCAGCACGTCAACCTGCGCGTGACCGTCAAGGACGCCCGCGAGAAGAAGCAGCGGGAGCTGGACGACGAGTTCGCCAAGGACACCGGCGAGGCCGAGACGCTGGAGGGCTTGAAGGACAAGATTCGCGAGCGGCTCAAAGAGAGCGACGGCAAGCGGGTCGACGCCGAGCTCCGCTCGCAGCTGGTCAAGGCGATCGTGGCGCGCAATGAGTTCCCCATCGCGCCGGCGCTGGTCGACCGTCACGCGGGCGCCATCGTGAACCGCGCCCTGCAACAGCTGATGATGGCGGGCATCGACGTTCAGGCAGGCCTGGAAGCGGGCGCCATCGACGTCGCCAAGATGAAGCAGGAGTTCAAGACGGAGGCAGAGGCGGAGGCGCGCGGATCGATCCTGCTGCAAGCGATCGCCGAGCGCGAGGGGATCACCGCCAGTGACGCCGACCTGCAGAAGCGCATCGCCGAGATCGCGGCCTCGCGGCAGGAGAACGCCAAGAAGCTGCGCGCCGACATGGAGCGCGAGGGGCAACTGGCGGGGCTGCGCCAGCAGCTGCTCGAACAGAAGACGCTTGATATGCTGATCTCGCAGGCTAAGATCACCGACGAGGATCCCGAACGCTTGATCCTCACACCTGCCGAGGCCGCCAACGAGGGTACGTCCATCGAAGGCGAGTCCAAGAAAAAGAGGAACCGATGAACGATTCCCGCCGCAACTCTTCCGACATCGACGCGCTCTCGTCGCCGATCCGAAACTTCATAATCCCCACCGTCATCGAGCAGACCCACCGGGGCGAGCGCGGGTGGGACATCTTCTCGCGGCTGCTGAAGGACCGGATCATCTTCCTCGGCACGGCGGTCGACGATCAGGTGGCGAACATCATCATCGCCCAGCTGTTGTTCCTGGAGAGCGAAGACCCCGACAAGGACATCATGCTTTACATCAACTCGCCCGGCGGGTTGGTGACGGCCGGCATGGCCATCTACGACACCATGCAGTACGTGCGGCCCGCGGTGGCCACCTATTGCATGGGGCAGGCTGCCTCGATGGGGGCGTTCCTGCTGGCCGCCGGCGCCAAGGGGAAGCGGTTCTCGCTGCCGCACGCCCGCATCCTGATTCACCAGCCGCTCGGTGGATTCCAGGGTCAGGCGACCGACATCGACATCCACGCCAAGGAAATCCTGCGCACGCGCGACAAGCTGAACGACCTGCTGGTCAAGCACACCGGCCAGCCGATCGAGCGCATCCGGAACGACACCGAGCGGGACTATTTCATGAGCGCGATGGAGGCCAAGGAATACGGCCTGATCGACGACGTGCTCATCCAGAAGCCGGCCGTCGCCCCGGGCAAGTAGCCGCCGGCGACGGTAGATAGTTCGGGCGTGCCCCGGTCGACCGCGCGTGTTACATTTTTGACGTGCCGAGCGACCGGAAACGCGACGATCACGGAAATCTCTCGTGCTCCTTCTGCGGGAAGAGCCAGCGCGAGGTCAAGAAGCTCATCGCCGGTCCCACGGTGTACATCTGCGACGAGTGCATTGGCCTGTGCAATGACATCATCGCGGAGGAGATAGAGAAAGAGGCCGAGAACTTCGGCCTGGCGCCGATCCCCAAGCCGGCCGACATCAAGAACGTCCTCGACGACTACGTCATCGGGCAGGATCGGGCCAAGAAGATCCTGGCCGTCGCCATCCACAACCACTACAAGCGCATCGACGCCAAGGTGGGGGGCGAGGACGTGGAGCTGGGCAAGTCGAACATTCTGCTGCTGGGACCGACCGGCTGCGGGAAGACGTTGCTGGCCCAGACCCTGGCGAAGATCCTGAACGTGCCGTTCGCCATCGCCGACGCCACGAACCTGACCGAGGCCGGCTATGTGGGCGAGGATGTCGAGAACATCATCGTCAACCTGCTGCAGAACGCCGACCACGACATCGAGAAGGCGCAGCGCGGGATCGTCTACATCGACGAGATCGACAAGATCGCGCGCAAGGGGGAGAACCCCTCGATCACGCGCGACGTGTCGGGCGAGGGCGTGCAGCAGGCGTTGTTGAAGATCCTGGAGGGGACCGTCTGCAACGTGCCCCCCAAGGGCGGCCGCAAGCACCCCCAGCAGGAGTTCCTGCAGGTCGACACCACGAACATCCTGTTCATCTGCGGCGGCGCCTTCGTGGGTCTGGAAGAGATCATCGAGCAGCGGGTGGGACAGAAGCAGATCGGCTTCGGCGCCAAGATCACCTCGAAGAAAGAGCGGCGGGTGTGGGATCTGCTGCGCGAGGTACAGCCGGAGGATCTGCTGAAGTACGGCATGATCCCCGAGTTCGTGGGGCGGTTGCCGGTCATCGCGCCGTTGCACGAGCTGGACGAGCCGGCCCTCATCGACATCCTCACCAAGCCGAAGAACGCCCTCATCAAGCAGTATCAGAAGCTGTTCGACATGGACGGCGTCAAGCTGCGGTTCACCAAGGGGGCCATGTCGGCCATCGCCGAGGAGGCGACGAAGCACAAGTCGGGCGCCCGCGGCCTGCGCGCCATCCTCGAGCAGGCGATGATGGACATCATGTTCGAGGTGCCCTCCGTGGGCAGCACCATCCGCGAGGTCGTCATCAACGAGGAGACGATCCAGAAGGGTGCCCAGCCGATCTTGATGTACCAGAAGGGGACGGCGGTCGCCGCCGGCGGAGAGCGATCGTGAGCGGGGGAGACCCGCGTTCAAGGAGGGAGCAGACCATGCGCAAGTGGATCTTGTGGATTCCTGTCTTGATGGTCGGGTCGATGATCTACTGGACGATCGCGCTCAACTTCGGGGGGTTGTCGCTGCTGGCGCTTTCCACGTACGCGGTGCCTGCCTCGGCGATGGACGACCTGAACGATCTGCGCGACAGCTACCAGCCCATCACGGTGAACCTGACGGGCGCGGACGAGACGGCGAAGGCCGAAGCGGATTCGGAGGACGAGGCGGTCGACGTCGATGTCGTCTCGGATCACGATCGCGACACCGCCCGCTCCGACCAGCGCGGCGCCGGCGACCGCAACGGCCGCGGCGACACGGGCCCGGGCGAGACGGCGTACTAAAACCGCAGGGGGACGTTGCCCCCCTACGAGCCCCCCCCGGACAGATTCGGATCCGGACCTGTCAGGCGGGGCGGGGTTGCTTGGGAGAGGCCGGCGGCCGTAGGCCGGCGGGTGAGGGTGCGGGCGACCTTGCCTCAGCGGACTTCGATCGTGAACACGGTTAGTGGGAAGGAACGGGTGGGGCCTGTGAAGTGAAGGAATAGGTCTTGGGGACCGGCGAGATCGTCGGCGGACAGCGTGGTGGACGACTGCTTCGCCGCGGTCGTCGCGGGCAAGGTCAGCGTTCCCAGGCTTCGTCCCTGGGGGAGGGAAATCTCCAGGTGCGCGCCGGGTTGCTTCGCTGCGTACGTCGCCACGAAGGTCCGGTGGGCGGTGGGGGTCGGTCCGAAATCGACCGCGTGGTAGAAGGCCGCGTTTCCCGCCTGCCGCGCCACCAGCGCCTGGGTCTCGTCGGACGAGGCGCCCTGAAGCCGGTCGGCGTTTCCGGCCTCGATGACGGTTCGCAGGTAAGTGGTCAGCGGGAAGTCCCACTGCTTTCCGCTCGGATCCCGGCAATGGACCGCCGCGCACCGCTTGGTGCCGTCCCCCAGCCGGGTGCAGCTCATGGTGCAGACGTCCTCGCACTTGCCGGCGTCGGTGAACGAGAACAGCCCGTTGCAGCTCGCGGGCTCGGCCGCGCAGAAGCGCTTCACCTGGGGGCCCTTGCGTTCGTCGCTACCGTGGCAGACGTAACCCTTCTGGGCGAAGACGTCGCCGAAAAATACCCCCTCCTGATGAGGGAACGCCCGGTCGCTCTCCCCGGGGCGAAGAGCGGGGCTCATCCGGGCCGCGGCGCTGAGCAGGCTGAGCTGGACATGCTTGCCGGTTCGGTTCGTCAACGCCAGCAGACAGGCGGAGACCTTCTGCTTGCAGGCGTCGTCGCACGTCCCCTCCAGCCACTCCGGCGCCAGACCCAGAAATCCCGAGAACCGCAGCGGTTCGGTCGCCTTGGGATCACTCAAGGACTGGTCCGGGCGCAGGGCGCAGGCGGCCACGTACTTCCACATCATGGCCTGCGTGGCATCGAGGCCGCGGCCGGTCTTCTCCTTGCCTGCCTGGAGGCCATTCTCGAGGGTGTGCCCCACCCCGGAAGGCGCGGTGGTCGCCGCCCCGGAAAGCCAGGTCACGCAACCGACGACGAGAAGGGGGAGGGGCGATGGACGGGGTTCGAGCAGCGCTTTCACGACGGCAGGGGCACAGCATACAGGCGGGCCGTGGCGTGGCGCGAGGGGGCGGCGCCAGCGGCCGGAAAAGTCGATTTTTGGCCTGCGACGAGGGCCGTTGCTACGATCCTGGAATGTCCGACGGTCGTTCCGGCCCTCCTGGTCCCCTCCCTGTTTCGCCCCGCACCGTGCCGCTGCTGCCTCTGCGGGACATCGTCGTGTTCCCGCACATGGTCGTGCCGCTGTTCGTGGGGCGCGAGCGCTCGATCAGCGCCCTCGAACAGGCGATGAGCCAGGACCCGCACCGCGAGGTGCTCCTGTCCGCCCAGCGCAAGGCCAAGACCAACGAGCCGGTCCCCGAGGACATCTTCACCGTGGGGACCATCGCCACCATCATCCAGATGCTGCGGCTGCCCGACGGCACCGTGAAGGTGCTGGTCGAGGGGAAGCGGCGTGCCGTCATCGAGCGGTTCGTGCAGAGCGAGGAGTTCTTCATGGTGGAGATCGCCGAGCGCGGCGACGCCGAGGAGAAGTCCGTCGAGATCGACGCGCTGGTGCGCGAGGTGCACGCCACGTTCGATGCCTACGTCAAGCTGAACAAGCGCATCGCCCCCGAGATCCTCATCTCGGTGCAGACGGTCGAGGAGCCCGGGCAGCTCGCCGACACCATCGTCGGTCAGCTCCAGCTCAAGCTCGCCGACAAGCAGGCCATCCTCGAGATGGACCGCCCCTCGGAGCGACTGTCACGGCTCTACGAGCTGATGAAGGCCGAGATCGAGATCCTTCAGGTCGAGCGGAAGATCCGCACGCGCGTCAAGAAGCAGATGGAGAAGACGCAGAAGGAGTACTACCTCAACGAGCAGATGCACGCGATCCAGAAGGAGCTGGGGGATCGCGACGAGTTCAAGAACGAGATGGGCGAGCTGGAGGAGCGCGCCAAGCAGAAGAACCTGTCGAAGGAAGCGCAGGGGAAGGTCAAGAAGGAGCTGAAGAAGCTCAAGATGATGGCCCCCATGTCGGCGGAGGCCGCCGTGGTGCGCAACTACGTCGACACGGTGCTGAGCCTCCCCTGGGACGAAAAGACCCAGGACAAGATGGACGTCGTCGACGCGGAGCGGATCCTCGACGAGGACCACTACGGCCTGCGCAAGGTGAAGGAGCGCATCCTCGAGTACCTGGCCGTGCAGGCGCTGGTCAAGAAGCTGAAGGGGCCCATCCTGTGCCTGGTCGGCCCCCCGGGCGTCGGCAAGACGTCGCTGGCGCGCTCGATCGCCAAGGCCACCGGCCGGAACTTCGTGCGGCTGTCGCTGGGCGGCGTGCGCGACGAGGCCGAGATCCGCGGCCACCGCCGCACGTACATCGGCGCGCTGCCCGGAAAGATCATCCAGTCCCTGAAGAAGGCAGGGACGCAGAACCCGGTGTTCCTGCTCGACGAGGTCGACAAGATGTCCACCGACTTCCGGGGCGATCCGTCGGCCGCCCTGCTCGAGGTCCTCGACCCCGAGCAGAACGCCACCTTCAACGATCACTACCTGGACATGGACTACGACCTGTCGGACGTGATGTTCGTCTGCACGGCGAACACCATGTCGGGGATCCCCATCCCGCTGCAGGATCGCATGGAGATCATCCAGCTCCCCGGGTACACCGAGTTCGAGAAGATCTCGATCGCCGAGCGCTACCTGATCCCCAAGCAGGTGCGTGACCATGGCATCGAATCAGTGACGCTGGAGATGGCCGAGGACACGCTGCGCGAGGTGATCCACTCCTACACGAAGGAGGCGGGCGTTCGTAACCTCGAGCGGGAGATCGCCACCGTGTGCCGCAAGATCGCGCGCGAGGTGGTGGCGCAGCGCTCGCAGGACACGACGTCGCGGCAGACGCTGTGGAAGGTGACGCCCAAGCGGCTGCCCCGCTATCTCGGCCCGCACCGCTTCCGCCACGGCAAGCAGCAGGGCGAGGACGAGATCGGCCTGGTCAACGGCCTGGCCGTCACCATGTACGGCGGTGACATCCTGCAGACCGAGGTCTCCATCGTCGCCGGCAAGGGGAAGATGGTGCTGACCGGCAAGCTGGGCGACGTGATGCAGGAGTCGGCGCAGGCGGCGATGAGCTACGTGCGCTCGCGCGCCCCGTCGCTGGGGCTGGAGCGCGACTTCTATTCGCGGGCCGACATCCACGTCCACCTGCCCGAGGGGGCCATCCCCAAGGACGGCCCTTCGGCCGGCATCACCATGTGCACGGGGCTGGTCTCGGCGCTGCTGCGCGTGCCGGTGAGGCGCGGCGTGGCGATGACCGGCGAAATCACGCTGCGCGGACGGGTGCTGCCGATAGGCGGCCTGAAGGAGAAGATCCTGGCCGCCCACCGGGCCGGCATCACCACGGTGATCATGCCGCGCGAGAACGCCAAGGACCTGCGCGACCTGCCCAAGAAGGTGCTGAAGGCGATCCGTATCTGCTCCGTCGAGCACATGGACGAAGTTTTGCGCGAGGCGCTGCTGCTGCCGAATCCCGACGATTTCCTGAAGCTGCCTTCGGAGCCGGTCGACTGGCGCGTGCCGGTGGAGCGTCGGGGCGAGCGCGAGCGCCGCGAGGAGCCCCGCATCCCGGTGGCGAGCGCCGTCCCGCCCCCTTCGGTGGGGAACCCCGATTCGTCCGTGGGGATCGATCCGCTGCGCCCGCCCGTCACGCCCGACGGCACCGAGCACTGATCCGCCGGCGCTATTTGTCGCTGGCGGCTGACTTCGGCGGGTCGCCGTGCGCCGGCGTGGCCACGTTGCGCAGCCAGCCGGTCAGCCGCTCCCGATAGCCGGAGCCCCAGCCGCGGTTGATGTGCCGGACGATGCCGCTGGCGTCGATGATGAACGTGGTGGGGAGGCGGTTCGCCCCCCAGCGCCGCGCCGCGATCCCGTCGGGATCGAGCGCGATCAGGGCGTGTGGGGGCAACGGCGCCGTGGCGGCCCATCTCTCGACGACGTCGGCAGGCTCGGCGAGATCGACCAGCACGAGCTGTACGTCCACCCCTGCCTCGCGCGCGGCGGCGTTCAGATCGACGAGGGCGTTTCGGCAGGGGACACACCAGGTGGCGAAGAAATCGACGACGAGCGGCTTCCCGGCGACGCGCGCGTCGGTGATGAGGTTGCCGTCGCGCGTCTCCAGCTCCAGCGCGGGCCTTGGCTCGCCGAGGTGGGGGGGGCCGCTCCCCTCGGCGGCGCCGGGCGAGGCCAAGGCGGCCCGCGCCGCCCCGAAAAAGATGAGCGCCCCCAGCGCATGTGAGGAAGTTCTGCGCGTCGAGATCATCGCGGATTTCTGCCTGACTTGGAGGAGAGGGAGGGATTCGAACCCTCGGTGCTGTTACGCACGGTGGTTTTCAAGACCACTGCCTTAAACCGCTCGGCCACCTCTCCGGCCGTCCGCCGCTTTTCTAGCATAACGGAAGGGCACAGCCGACGGGTTGGCGTTCGGGGTCGCGCCGTGTTACGGAAGGGGCGCAGAAAAATACCTGGAGAGATGGCCGAGTTGGCCGAAGGCGGCGGTTTGCTAAACCGTTATACGGCCCAAAAGCTGTATCGAGGGTTCGAATCCCTCTCTCTCCTCCCAAACACGACGAAGGGGGATTAGCTCCCCGGACGGGGAGACGGCGGGGGAGAGAAAATCGTCTCTAGTCTTGACGTCGCTTTCGGCACACGGCATACGTGTCGTCCTTCTTTCTTTGTTTCTCGCTTTCCGATGCGGCCATAGCTCAGCTGGATAGAGCACAGGTCTACGAAACCTGGGGTCGGAAGTTCGAATCTTCCTGGCCGCACAAGTGACGCTCCCGTCTTCAGACAGCCCCGAGCTCGATCGGGAGGCGATGAAGCGGGCCCGAGAACATCAGGGGCAGCTGACGAAGCCTCCGGGCAGTCTGGGCCGTCTGGAAGAGCTGGCCATCTGGTACGCCGGCGTCCGCGGGCGGTTTCCCGTCGAGGTGCCGGGGCGGGGCGAGCTGTTCGTGTTCGCCGCCGACCACGGCGTCGCCGCCGAGGGGGTGAGCGCCTATCCCCCGGAGGTCACGGCGGCGATGGTGCGAAATTTCTGCACCGGCGGCGCGGCCGTGAACGTGCTGGCGCGCCAGATTGGGCTGTCGGTGACCGTGGTCGATGTCGGGGTCAAGGGCTCCGTCCCCGCCCAGAGCGCGAACCGGCCGG
>DASYCK010000191.1:0-34785 GCA_036500205.1 Polyangia bacterium
GCTGATACTGGGCCGCCGCCTCCGCCGGTGGCCGCTCGCCGGCGACGCGATGCACGCGATCGGCGCCGAGGGGTACGTGATCGAGCAGCGCCTCGCGCGCCATCCGAAAGTTGCTGTCGGTCTGGTCAGGGGGGACGCACCGCTCGTCGCCCCAGAACACGTCCGTCCGCGACCAGTCGACCCGCGACGCATACGGCGGGCTGGCCAGCAGCGCGTACAGCGCGCGCGGCGTCGAGCCGCCCGACAGCACCAGCGAGAAACGCCCGCGCGCGGCGATCGCCGTCGCCGCCGCCGCGACGATCGCGTCGGCCGCCGCGGTCGTCACCGCCTCGCGCGACGGCAGCACCACCGTCTTCACGACGCCCCCCGGGTCAGCACGTCGACCCGACCGTCCAGGTGCCCGACCAGCACGCGCTCGGCCGTGCCCAGGAACAGCCCCGTGTCGACGACGCCCACGATGGCGCGAATCGCCGCCTCCATGGCGCGCGCCGCCCCGCCGTCGCCCAGCGGTCGCGCCAGCTGACAGTCGAAGATGCGATTGCCATTGTCGGTGACGAACGGCCGCGCCGTGGTGGCGTCCTGCCGCAGGGCGGGCCGCATGGTCAAGCCCTTCAATCGCCGCAGCACCAGCCCCTCCGCCATCGGCACGAACTCGACCGGGACGGTGCCGCGCTCGCCCAGGTGCGCCACCAGCTTGTCGGGGCCGATCAGGATCACCTGACGGCGCGAGGCGGCCGCGACGATCCGCTCGCGCACCAGCGCCCCACCCCGCCCCTTCACGATGTCGAGGTTGGGGGCCACCTCATCGGCGCCGTCGACGGTCAGCGCCAGCTCGACGTCCTCCTCGATGCCGACGAGGGGGATGCCGAGCCGACGCGCCAGCTCGGCCGAAGCGTCGGACGTCGGCACCGCGTTTATCTTCAAGCCGTCGCGGACGCGCGCGCCCAGGGCCGTGATGAAGGCCGACGCGGCCCGGCCCGAGCCGAGGCCGACGGTGGTGCCGTCTTCCACCAGCTCGAGCGCGCGCGCGGCGATCGCCGCCAGGCCGGCGGGGGGGTCCGAGGAGAGCGTCATGTCCACGCCAGCGTGGCGGTCATTTTCCGTGGGCCTTCTCGACGTGGCCGCCGAACTCGAAGCGCATGGCCGACAGGATGCGATCCTGGAAGTCGGCCTCGCCGCGCGAGCTGAACCGCTCGTACAGCGCCGCGGACAGCACGTGCGCGGGGACCGCCTCGTCGATGGCGGCGTTGATGGTCCAGCGCCCCTCCCCCGAGTCTGAGACCCGCCCCGAGAACTTCTCCAGCTTGCCGTCGCCGTTCAGCGCGTTCGCCGTCAGATCGAGCAGCCACGACGCCACCACGCTGCCGCGCCGCCACACCTCCGTCACGTCGGCCAGGTTGAAGTCGAACTGGTAGTACTCGGGGTTGCGCAACGGCGTGGTCTCGGCGTCGAGCGCGTGCGTGGCCTTGCCGATGTCGGCCTTCTTCAAGATGTTCAGCCCTTCGGCGTAGGCCGCCATCAATCCGTACTCGATGCCGTTGTGAACCATCTTCACGAAGTGGCCGGCGCCGGGGGGGCCGCAGTGCAGGTAACCCTGCTCGGCCGTGCTGGGCGGTCCCTGGCGGCCGCGGGTCCGTTCCACCGCGCCGGTTCCCGGAGCGAGCGTCGCGAACAGCGGCTGGAGCCGCCCCACCACCTCGGGCTCGCCGCCGATCATCAGACAGTAGCCACGCTCGAGGCCGAACACGCCGCCGCTGGTGCCGCAGTCGACGTAGTGCAGCCCCTTGGCCGTGAGCCGCTTGGCCCGATCGACGTCGTCGCGATAGTACGAGTTGCCGCCGTCGATGATGATGTCGCCCGGTTCCAGGTGCGGAACGAGCTGCTCCAGGGTCGCGTCGACCACGCCCGCCGGCACCATGAGCCAGACGGCCCGCGGCTTCGCCAGGCGCTGCACGAAGTCGGCGAGAGACGTCGAGCCGACGGCCCCCTCGCCCGCCATGCCACGAACCGCGTCGGGCGTGACGTCGTGCACGACGCACTCGTGACCGCCCCGCATCAAACGCCGCACCATGTTGGCGCCCATGCGCCCCAGCCCGATCATTCCGACTTGCATTCGTGCCTCCTCGTACGCAAACACTTTGCTGACATTGTGCGATCGACCGCGCGAACCGATGGCCGCGACCGAAGCGTTGTGAAAAGATAGCCCCATGCTCGACCTAGGAAAACTACAAGCTGCTGCCAACATCGCGCGCGGGCTGGCCATGGACGCCGTCCACGCCTCCTCCTCGGGACATCTGGGTCTCCCCCTCGGCTCCGCCGAGATCGGCGCCGCCCTCTACGGAGACCTGCTTCGCCACGATCCGGCCGACCCGGCCTGGATCAACCGCGACCGCTTCGTGCTGTCGGCCGGGCACGGCAGCCTGTTCCTGTATGCGTGGCTCCACATCAGCGGGTTTCCGCTGTCGATGGACGAGATCAAACGATTTCGGCAGTGGGGCTCGAAGACGCCGGGGCACCCGGAGTTCGGCTACGCGCCGGGGATCGAGGCCACCACCGGCCCGCTGGGACAAGGGGTAGGAAACGCCGTCGGGCACGCCATCGCCGCGAAGATGCTGGCGGCGCGCTTCAACACCGCCGAGCACACCATCTTCGATCACACGGTGTGGGCCCTGGCCGGCGACGGCTGCATGCAGGAGGGGGTCGCCTCCGAGGCGGCGGCGGTGGCCGGGCACTTCAAGGTCGACAACCTGATCCTCATCTATGACGCCAACGACGTCACGCTCGACGCGATGGCCATCAAGTCGCAGAGCGAGGACACGGGCAAGCGCTTCGAGGCCTACGGGTTCGAGGTGCTGAAGATCCCGCACGGAAACGATCTGGCCGCCGTGCACGAGACGCTGGCCCAGGCGCGCGCCTCGAAGAGCGGCAAGCCCCGCCTCGTGATCGCCCACACGCTGATCGGAAAAGGGATCTCCGAGGTCGAGGGGACGCAGAAGGCCCATGGCGAAGGGGGCGCCAAGTTCACCGACGAGTCGCGCGCCAAGCTGGGCCTGCCCGCGGACCACTACTGGGTCTCCGATGACGTGAAGTCCTACTTCGCCACGCACGCCAAGGAGCTGAAGCAAAAGCACGATGCCTGGCAGGCCACGTACGCCGCCTGGCGCGAGACGAACCTGACCTTGGCGCAACAGCTCGATGCCGCGCTGGGGCTGCAGGTTCCCACCAACCTGTCGGAGAAGATCCCCGCGTTCGCCGCCGACACCAAGATCGCCACCCGCAAGGCGGGCGAGACGGTGCTGCAGGTGGTGGCGAAGGAGGTCCCGTCCCTCATCGGCGCCAGCGCCGATCTGTACGGCTCGACGTTCAACTACATCGCCGGTGCCAGCGACTGGGAGCCGGCCACGCCCATGGGGCGCAACATCCGCATCGGCATTCGCGAGCACGGCATGGGCGCGATCATGAACGGAATGGCCTACCACGGCGGCATTCGCCCGAGCGGCGCGACGTTCCTGGTGTTCGCCGACTACATGCGTCCGAGCATCCGCCTCGCCAGCGTGGCCAAGCTGCCGGTCATCTACATCTTCACCCACGACTCGATCGGTGTGGGCGAGGACGGCCCCACCCATCAGCCGGTGGAGACGGTGATGGGGCTGCGGGTCATCCCGGGGCTCGACGTGATCCGCCCCGCCGATCCCGAAGAGACGGCCGGCGCCTGGATCGCCGCCATTGAACACACCAAGGGTCCCACGGTGCTGGCGCTGACCCGGCAGAACGTCCCCATGCTTCCCGGAGACGCGAAGACGAAGCGCGACGGGGTCCTGCGCGGCGGCTACGTTCTGGTGAAGGAGACGGCCGCGCTGGAGACGATCCTGATCGCCACCGGCAGCGAGGTGCAACACGCGGTGGCCGCCGCCGCCGAGCTGGGGCCGGGCACGCGCGTGGTGTCGCTCCCCTGCTTCTCGCGCTTCGAGCGGCAGCCCGGGACGTATCGCGACGACGTGCTCGCCCCCACCTGCACCCGTCGTGTTTCGCTCGAGGCCGGCGTGACGCGCGGCTGGGCCGAGTGGGTCGGCACCCGCGGCCTGGCGCTGGGCATCGATCACTTCGGCGAGAGCGCCCCCGGCAACATCCTGATGGAGAAGTTCGGGATGACGAAGGACGCGCTGGTGACGGCCGTCCGGGCGCTGTAGCCGCGCCCGATGCGCCGCCCGCCGGACCAGCGCTCCGAGCCTGCCGCTGGCGGGGCGGCGGAGGAAGCCATGCCCGTGACCACCGACGACGTGCCCGCGATTCCGGCCGAGGAAGAGAAGCTCCTCGACCGGGTGCGCGCCAGCCTGGCCGAGGCGCTGACCCGACGACCGGTGTCCCCGAAGCGCACGGCCGCGAGCGGCACCATGCTGGCGGGCCGGCGCGCCGACGACGAACTGGTGGCCCTGCGCGACGAGATCGGCGAGGCGCGCCTGGAGGACGTGCCACAGCTGGTGGCGCAGATGGAACGTCTGCAAGGCGTGGCGCTGACCCGCGCCGATCTGCAGACGATCCTGGTCGATCCGGCGTCGCCTTACTTCGGGCACCTGCGCCTGCGCGAGACGGTGGCGGGCCGGGGCGTCGTCGAGCGGGACGTGCTGATCGGACGCGCCACCTACGTCGATCCCAAGACGCGGGTCAACGTCGTCGACTGGCGCCACGCCCCCATCAGCCAGCTCTACTATCGTTACGAAGAAGGGGGCGACTACGAAGAGCGCTTCGGCGAGCGCGACGTCGAGGGGGAGATCGTGGCCCGTCGAACGGTGACCATCGAGCAGGGCTCCCTGCTGCGCGTCGCCTGCCCGCAGGGGGTCTGGGCGAAGCGGCGCGCCCCGGGTTCGGATGGACAGGTCACCTGGGAACGAACCGATCTTCCCTGGCACGAGCTGTCGGGCGGCGAGCTCTCGGCGGCCCGACCCGGGTCGTCGCCGCGGGCGCGGCGCGGGGTGCTGGGGGCGGCCCCCGAGGGGGCGCAGCGGCTCGATCGCCACCTGCCCGAGATCGCCGCGCTGATCGATCCGCGCCAGTTCGAGCTGATCACGGCGAAGCACTCCGGCGTCATCGTCATCCAGGGCGGCGCCGGCAGCGGCAAGACCACCATCGGCCTGCACCGGCTGGCCTACCTGGCCTACACGTTCCCCGAGCGCTTTCCCGCCCGGCGCATGCTGGTGGTGACGTACGGCGCGGGGCTGGCCGCGTACATCGGCCAGGTGCTGCCGTCGCTGGGCATCGAGGGGGTCCGGGTGCTGACGTTCAGCGACTGGGCGCAAAAGGAGCTCCGGCGCGCCGTCCCCTGGCTGCGCCCCACCTTCGTCGATGACGCCTCGCCCGCCACCACGCGCGTGAAGAGCCACCCTGCCCTGCTGCACGAGCTGGAGCGTCGGGCGGAGCTGCACAAGGGGAAGAAGAACTCCCACGGCGCGGTCGAGCTGTGGGCCGAGCTGTTGACCGATCGGCCGCGCCTGTTCGAGCTGCTCAAGAATGCCGCTGAGATGCCGCTGTCCGAGGCCGACATCAACGAAGCGCACCGGATCATGGTGGTGCGCGTGGCCGCCGTGGTGGCGCGTGATCCGCGCGAACGCCCGCCCGAGAACAAGGCCGAGGCGCGCGCACGCAAGCGGGTGGCGCGCGGGCAGAAGGCCTCGGCCGCCACGGACGTCGCCGATCCCAACGCGTCGCCGGGGCACTGGGCCTCGATCGGTCTGTCCGAGAAGCCCATTCAACAGAAGCCCGAGATCGACCTGTTGCCCGAGGGCATCCGGCGCGTGGAGAGCGAGCGCGACGACTACGACGACGAGGACGTGCGGGGCGAGACCGGCATCGACGGGCTGCGCACCGAGGACGATCAGCCGTTCCTGGACATGGACGACGTCGCCATCCTGCTGCGCGCGCACCAGCTGTTGCGCGGCGTGGACCAGCCGCTGGCCCACCTGTTCGTCGACGAGGCGCAGGATCTGTCGCCCATGAAGCTGTCGGTCTTGATCGGACGCACGGCGCACTCGACGGGCGGCGGCAACAAGCGCAGCGCCGTCCCGTCGATCACCCTGGCGGGCGACACCTCGCAGCGGCTGTTCCTCGACAACGGCTTCGGTGACTGGCGCGGCGTGCTGGGGCACCTGGGCCTGAATCACGTGGCCATCGAGCCGCTGCGCATCGCCTACCGATCGACGCGCGAGATCCTGGCGCTGGCCCGGCACGCCATGGGCCCGCTGGCCGACGCCGTGCCGCCCGAGGCGAAGCGAGCGGGTGCCCCCATCGAGGCGTTTCGTTTCTCGGAGACGGGCGCGGCGGTGGCGTTCCTGGCGGACGCCTTGCGCGATCTGGCGGCGCGCGAGCCGCGCGCCACCGTGGCGCTGCTGGCCCGTCACGGCGAGCAGGCCGACCGCTACTTCGACGGTCTGCGCCGCGCCGAGGTCCCGGCGCTGCGCCGGATCACCGCCCAGGAGTTCACCTTCCGCCCCGGCGTCGACGTGACCGACACGCGCCAGGTGAAGGGGCTCGAGTTCGACTACGTGATCATGCTGGACGTGAACGCCAGCAGCTTCGGCAGCGACGACGAGGCCCGCCATCTGTTCCACATCGGCGTCACCCGGGCCGCGCACCAGCTGTGGGTGATCGTCACCGGAACCCCGAGCCCGCTGCTGCCACCCGAGCTGCTGCGCGACTGACTCACACGCCGGCAGCGCGAACGTCGTAGCGCTCGTCGAGCACGCGCAGGTGATGGCGAAAGTGCCCGGCCATGATGTACGCGATGCCGAGCGGCGTGGCCTGGCCGCTCGAGACGTTGCCGAAGCGACGCCAGGCCGATTCCTCGAGACGACGGAGCACGAGCAGGTTCACCTCGCGCACCAGCGCCAGCTCGTCGGCCAGCGCGGCCAGCGCGACCGTCGCCGTGGGGGCGCTGGCCACGTAGCCGGTCTCGTCGAAGCTGGGCAGCACGGCGTCCTCGCCCCGGCTGATGCAGAACGCGCGGTGGCCGAACACCCGCTCGGCGTCGGCCATGTGGCCGACCACCTGCCGCACGGTCCACTTCTCCGGGGCGTAGGCGAACGTTTCGCGATCGGGGGCGACGGCCGCCGCCAGGGCCCGGATCTCCCCCGCCTGCGCCTCGAGGACGCCCAGGATGTCCGTTTCCGGAACGAGTGAAACGTACCCCGCGAAGAACGGCGCGTACTCGGCTGCGGCGGGCCTGACCTTCATCGGCTCTCGTGATTGGTTTGCATGATTTGTTTTAGCAACAAGTCCAGTTTTCGTACCAGCTGCCGATGGTCGAAAAACAGCCACGCGAACGCAAGCGCGTATTCGCGCGCACATCCTTTCGGCGGCCGACTCGACGACAAAATTGTCCGTTCCGACACAGACGTGAAACACATCGCGGTGTACGATGTCCGTGCGAGAAAATATTTTCTCACCATAAACGGTCCCTTCGGGAACCACTAAAAGAGAGGACTGAGGAACATGGAGGCGGCAATGGAGGGCAGGTGGCGAGAGAGTGGCATCGGGGCGGGGAGCGATGAGGTGAGTGAGGACATCGATACGGCGCGGCTGTGCCGGGCGCTCATCGAAGCGGGCAAGATGTTCAAGCCCCTCGATCGCGCGCAGATGGATGTCGTGTTTCAGCGGATCGTGGCCCGGTTGCACGAGGACGAGAAGCGCGGCATTCCGGTGGCGCGCATCGAGACCCCTTCGGGCCTGGCCCACGCCCGCACGGCGAAGCTGTCCGGGTAGTCACGTTCGACATCGAAGCAGTGCGCGATCACGCGTGGGCGTGATCGCGGCTGCCGATGACCGCGTCCAGCGCCAGCGACAGCGCCATCACCAGCGCGCAGCCGATGACGTTGAACCACAGGAAGCCGATGTCGGTGGTGAGCCAGGCCGCGATCACCAGCGCCTCGGAGAGCAGCGCCGCGAAGAACACCGGCGTGGCCCGCACGCGCTCCAGGAAGAACGCCACCAGGAAGAGGCCCAGGATGGTGCCGTAGAACAAGGAGCCCAGGATGTTCACGGCCTGGATCAGGTTGTCCAGCATCGAGGCGAACGTCGCGAACAGCACCGCCAGCACGCCCCAGCCAGCGGTGAACAGCTTCGCCACCCGCACGTAGTGCCCGTCGGGCGCCGTGGGGCGGAAGCTGCGCTTGTAGAAGTCGACGACGCTCGTACCCCCCAGCGCGGTCAGCTCGCTGGCGGTCGAGGACATGGCCGCGCACAGGATGACCGCCAGCAGCAGGCCGACCAGCCCGCGCGGCAGGTTCGCCATCACGAACGAGATGAAGATGTAGTCGGTGTCGTTGGTCTCGGCGCGCGGCAACACCTGGTGGATCAAGTGGCGCGCTTCTCCCCGCAGCGCCTGCGTACGTCCCTCGGTCGCCCGGAGCCGACCCGCTGCTTCGCTCACGGCGCCGTCGTCGTGACGATCGAGCGCCGCCTGCCAGTCGCGGATCGTCGCCTGCTTCGTCTCGAACAGCGTCCGCTGCTGGTCTTCCAGCGCCCGCAATTCGGCGCCGCGCGGCGACGCGCGCACCGCCGTCAAGGTGGCATCGTTGAAGAACAGCGGCGATGGATTGAACTGATGGAACACGAACACCATCACCCCCACGAACAAGATCAGGAACTGCATGGGGATCTTCAGCAGGCCGTTGAACAGCAGGCCCAGGCGGCTCTCGGTGATCGAGCGCCCCGAGAGATACCGCTGCACCTGCGACTGATCGGTGCCGAAGTAGGACAGGGCCAGAAAGAAGCCGCCGGTCATCCCCGACCAGAACGTGTAGCGGCTGCCCAGCCCCGTGGAAAAGTCGACGATGTTCATCTTGCCGAGGACGCCCGCCACGCCCACGGCGCGCCCGAACGACAGCCCGGGCGGCAAGCGCATCACCACCACGACGAAGGCCACCACCATCCCCCCCAGCATCACCACCATCTGGTGCTTCTGCGTCTGACTGACCGCGCGCGTCCCGCCGGCCACGGTGTAGAGGATGACGAGCGCGCCGATCGACACGCAGGTCAGGTTCAGCGACCAGCCCAGCACCGTCGACAGCACGATGGCGGGCGCGTAGATGGTGATGCCGGCCGACAACCCCCGCTGCACCAGGAAAAGGAACGCCGCCAGCTGCCGCGTCTTGCGATCGAAGCGCCCCTCGAGGAACTCGTACGCCGTGAACACGCGCAGGCCGTAGAAGCGCGGGATGAACGCGATCGACAGCACCACCATCGCCAGCGGCACGCCGAAGTAGAACTGCAGGAAGCGCATGCCGTCGGTGTACGCCTGCCCGGGTGTCGACAGGAACGTGATGGCGCTGGCCTGCGTGGCCATCACCGACAGGCCGATGGTGTGCCAGCGATCGGCGTACCCGCCGTGCAGGTAGCCGGCCATGTCGGCGGTGTGGCGCGTCTTCCAGACGCCGTAGACGACGATCGCGCCCAGGGTGCCGAACAGCACCAGCCAGTCGAACGGGGTCATCTAGCGGACATATCCCTGAGGCATCATCTGTCTGGCGAAGCGCGACGGGGCGAATACTAGACCGCTGAGCCCGGACGTCACCTACGGGGCCGTGGCGAGCGGGACCATGTGCTTGGTGGCCTTGGCGTTGCCCTTGACGTCGCCCGAGAGCACCTTCACCGGCACGGGCGGCGTCAGCTTGAAGCGGTAGCCCTTGCTCTCGCTCAGCAGGGCGATGTCTTGCCCCTTGTACTGGAGGTGCCGCTCGTAGTCCTCGGGCACCAGGCCGTCGCGCGTGTTCGCGTGATGCTTGATGAGGAAGGTCGCCAGACGCAGCGCCTCGTAGTTGTGCAGCCGGTGGCAGCCGTTGCTCTCGCCCCGCTTGACCGAGCGGTACCCGGGGGTGCCGTGGGTGCGGATGCGCAGGTCCATCAGGTCCGGCTCGCCCTGGGCGGTCACGCCCATGATCTGCTTGTGCACCATCGCCACCAGCCCGTAGGCCGCGTGGTAGCCCGGGCCGATGATCTCGGTCTTGGGCACGAACGTGTCGCCCACCTTGATGAGCAGGTGGCGGGTGGGCATCCCGGGCGCCGGGTGCCAGGTCGGCGTGGCGAGGACCTCGGTCCACAGCGCGTCGCCCGTGACCGACTCCTTGTACTTCAGCGCCATGGTGCCGTCGGACTTCTCGAACATCTTCCAGCCGCCGATGGTGGTCGGCCAGCGGCAGAGGGCCACGTCGTGATCGCCCGCGTGCGCGTAGAGCGTGATGGTGGGGCGGTCGGCGACGGGGGGCTTCCACTTCGTGTGTCCGTCCTTGTCGACCTTGGGCCGCGCCAGGTTCACGTCGCCCCGATCGATCTCCGCGCGCAGCTCCATGTTGGGGCCGTGGTACGGCGGCAGCGCCGGCAGACGGATCGCGACGGTGGTCGGCAGCGATGCCGGTCCCTTGCGTGCCGCGCTCCGCGCGGACTTTCGCGAGCCCGTGGACGGCGCCGCGGCAACCAGCGTGCTGCCCAGAACGGCGTCCGGTGACGTCCAGCCCAGGGCCGCGCTGGCCGCCTGCGTGGCGGCGGAGATCAGATCCGACGCGGCGACGATCTTGACCGACGCCTCGGCGACGGGCGCGGGGGGGACGGCGGCCGCTGGGGAGGGATTGGACGGCGCGGCGGCGGGAACTGGACCGGCGGACGCCGGTTCGGCCTTCGTGGAGGCCGAGGGCGGCGCCAGCGGCCGGAACTCGGCGGTGTCGATGGTGCGTCCCTGCACCTCCCCTTGTACCCCTAGCGCCGAGCCGTCCTCGATGAGGCCGGTGACGTCGACGACCCGCGCCCGCAGCGCGCGCAGCAACGCCCGGAAGTCCTGCTCGCGGCTGTCTCCGAGGAGCGCGCCGCGCGTCTCGGAGTCGATGTTCCCGCTGTCGGCCAGCATCTGCAGCCGCTGATAGATCCGCAGCCCCTCGACCGTTCGCCGATCCATGCGGCTGGCGCTCGCCTTGCCGGGCAGCAGGTCCTCGCAACGCAGGTGCGCCTGCATGGCGATCACGGCCCGCTTCTCCACGGGGGTCAGCGGGCGCGGCGAAACCGTGCGCCCGGTCGGAATCATCGCTGGCGCGTCGCCGGCGGCGACGGCCGCGGTGTCCGGGTTCGGCACCTTCTCCGCCTCTTCCGCCGGGATGACGTTCTTGGGCGACAGGTCCCCGAGCACATCGTCCTTCACCCGCTGGTGACAGGCGTGGCGCTTCTTTTCAGCCATCCGTCGCCGCAACAGGTTCAGGCTGGGGAAGATCCCGAACGCCTCGAAGAATTTGTCCTCGCGGGCGTGCGTGTAGCTGCTGCCCGGGCGGAACCGACCGTTGGCGAGATCGATCAGATAGGGCCGCAGCGGCTGCGGCTTGCCAGGCTCCTCCGAGAAGACATAGGGCAGCCAGTCATCGGAGAGGTCGACCATCGTCAAGCCGTCGCGCTTCGCGTTCTCGGGCGTCGTCCGGGCCACGACGCTTCCTCCCTCGACGACCAGGATCTCGCCCCCGGCCGCCGCCGGCGCGGCCTGGGGTGCCGGCACTGGCTGCGTGGCCTGCGTCGCCCCTGCCCTGCCGGCCAGCAGGCCGACGAGCGCCACGGCGGACGCGAGCGTGCCCGCGACGCGGCGGGGCTGCGAACGTGTTTGGGCCAACCGCCGTGGGTCCTTCACCAGCACGAGCCCCAAGCGTAGGGTCGTGGACTTCCGGATTCAAGGCAGGAGTTGCCGAGACCGCCGAAAGCGCTCCGGGTCACCCGCCGAACGCCGCGCTCCCCCTCGGCTCAGGAGCGACCGCCCGCCGGCATCTCGTGGAGCTGGTGCAGCTCGCAGGTGCCATTGCCGCCGACCGCCGCGAGGAAGTTCTTGGACAGCGTGACGGCCTCCTCCCGCGACTCGACGCGCAGGATCGCGTAGCCGCCGATGATCTCCTTGGCCTCGGCGAACGGTCCGTCGGTGACCGAGATCTCGCCCCCCTTCGCCTGGACGCGCGTTCCCGGGGAGCTGCCGCTGACCCCCTCGGTGACGATGAGCCATCCGGCCTTCATCCCGTCCTCGATGAGCTTGCCCATCGTGGCGATCTCCTGCTCCGTCGGCGCCGCGCTCGGACCTTCATGAGTGAACAAGCTGATGTAACGCATCGGAATCCTCCTCGTGTCGTTGACCTTCCACCGTCACGACGAACGAGAGGGGCCCGGATCGACAGACAGTTCAGTTTTTCGAGCGACGCGCCCGATCACGCTCGTTCCAAATGACTTCAGGGACTGCTAGCGATACGCGGCGGTCAAGACCGCGTAGAGGACGACCTGCACCACCAGGGCCCCGAGCACGATCGTGTAGATGGCCCGCCAGGTCAGGAACGGCGGCGCGGCGTGCATCTCGTCGCGCGGGGTCTCGCCGACCGGCGGCTCATCGGCCATGGGCCCCCCGGCTCGAGGCGAGCAGGTTCGCGAACAGGCGATAGGCGCCCGGCACGCCCGCCGGGAGCTGGCGGAAGAACGCCAGCCCCGTGTAGATGAACGTTCCCTTGCCGTGCTTCAGCCACAGCAGGCTCCCCGCCAGCGGCTTGTCGCCGAGATCGTGCATCGTGAACACCGTCTGATACTTCGGGTCCCACTTGTTCGCGAAGTAGAGCCCCCGCTCCTGGATCCAGCCGTCGAAGTCCAGCCCGGTGATCTTGTTGGGCGTGGTCAACAGCGGGTGGGTCAGGTTCGTGAACGCCACCGCGGCCGTCTCGTCGGTGACCCGGTCGTGGCTGATCTCGAACGGCAGCGGCCCGATGGGCGCCGTCAGCGGACCGAGCCGGCTGTTGGTGTTGTACTGGACCACCAAGGTGCCGCCCCCTTCGACGTACTTCATCAGCGCGCCGTGGGCGGCGCGCAGACGGTCGTTGGTGTTGAACGCCCGCACGCCCACGACGATGGCGTCGAAATGGGCCAGGCCGGCGCCCCCGGCGCGCAACAGCTCGTCGCCGAGCAGGGTCACGTCGTAGCCGACCCGGCGCAGGCTGGCGGGGACCTCATCGCCCGGCCCGGGAATGTAGCCGAGCTTCGTCCCCGCGGTCTCGAGGGCCACGGGCACCAGGCGCACCTCGGCGTCGGCCAGCCAGGTCTGCACGGGAATGTGCGCGTGCTCGATGTGCACGACGCCGCGCGAGAAGCGAGCGTCACCGACCTCGGCCACCAGCCGCAAGATCGAGATCGGCGACGGCGTCGCTGGCTGCCCTTTCACCTTGGCGGGGGGCGCGCGGCGCACGTGAAACGCCACCTCGGCCTCGTCTCCCTTGGCGGCCAGCTCGAACGGCGCCGTCGCCGGCTCGACCAGCCAGCCTTCGGGCACCTCGGGACGCACCAGCCCCTTCACCGCGGGTGCTCCCGCCACGAGACGGACGGTCAGCGCGGCCGGCTGCCGCTGCCGGTCGGGGAACATCAGCACCTTCGTGTCCGGCCTGACCGAGACGAGCGGCGTGATCTCGAGCGGCCGGTAACGCTCGCCCGCCACCGGATCGGTCCACTTGAAGGTGACGGCGCGGGTGACGGTCAGCGGGTGATGATCGATGTCGAAGACGAAGTCGACGGTGGGCGATGGCGCGTCCTCGGCCGCGCCGATGTCCTGGGGATCCGGCACCAGATAGACACCGGGTTCGGGGGGCGACGCCAGCCAGTACGGCGTCGTCAGCGGCGAATCGGCGGGGACGGTCAGCTTGCGCTTGGTCTCGAACGGAACGGCGACGGCACCGGGGCCCGCGGCGAGCGGCTTCCCCACCGCCACCACGCCGTTCGCGCCCGGGAAGCGAAGCTCCTTCAAGGTGATCGGCACCGAGGCACGATCGACGGCGGTGGCCGTCACCTCGAGCTCGGCCCCC
The DNA here is from genome assembly GCA_036500205.1 of Polyangia bacterium. Taxonomy (GTDB): domain Bacteria; phylum Myxococcota_A; class Polyangia; order Fen-1088; family Fen-1088; genus DASYCK01. Next base: position 13,845 of record DASYCK010000191.1, read on the forward strand.
GGCGTCACGCGAAAGTCGGCCGCCGTCGCATCGACGAACAGCCCCGCGCACGCGGCCATCAGGTCGCGGACCTCCTTCCTCTTCGAGGCGCGCCAGTGCGCGTCCCCCACGCCGTCCAGGGCCGCCTCGATCGCGAACAGTCCGGGCAGCGATCTCTGCGGCGCGCCCACGACGAACTCGCGCCCTACCTTGTCCACCAGGTCGCGCACGGTCGCCGTGCCGGGCAGGCGGCCCCACGAAAAATCGAGGCCGGCGAAGATCGCGCCATGTGCCCCCCCCGGGGCCTCGGCCAGGGTCGAGAAGTATTCGACGATCGGCCCGCGGGCGCGCGCGACGCCGAACCCCTGGCTCTTGTGCATGGTGCGGCTGTCGGCCGCGATCTCGCCGTACGAGGCGCCGAGCAGCGGGTTGAAGCCGCCGGCGTCCAGCTTGTCGTAGCGGGAGAGATCCTCGCCCGGCTTCGCCAGAAACGTGGAGCGGTTCCACAGCAGGCGGCGGGCCTGCCAGGGGGTCACGCCGTTCGTCAGCTGCTCGGGGTGAAACAGCGGGTCGGCGGCGGCGCGAAAGGCCTCGACCGCCAGGATCGCCGACGCCGTGTGATGGCCGTGGGTGTCGGCCGGCTCGGGCGAGAACCGCGTGATGATGACGTCGGGGCGGAAGCGGCGGATGACGGCCACCACGTCGGCCAGCACCACCTCCTTGTCCCAGATGCGCAGCGTCTCTTCCGGGCTCTTCGAGAAACCGAAGTCGCGCGCGCGGGTGAAAAATTGCTCGGCGCCGTCGATGCGGCGGGCGGCCAGCAGCTCTTGCGTGCGGATGAGGCCGAGCTCGGGCCCCTGTTCGGAGCCGACCAGGTTCTGTCCGCCGTCGCCGCGCGTGATCGACAGGTAGCCGGTGCGCAACAGGGCGCCGTTCGCCAGGTAGGCCAGCAGCGACGTGTTCTCGTCGTCGGGATGGGCGGCCACGTACAGCACGCTCCCCACCACGCCCAGCTTGCCGAGGCCGAGGCGGATCTGGGCCGCGTTCGGTTGCGGCGGGGGGCCGGCGGCGTTTGCCGTGGGTGTGGCGTTTGTCACGTACAGAAAAGCGACAAGGGCGGGGATGACGGCGCCGCGACGAGCGAGGCCGACGGAGACGGATGGGTTTCGCATGGTGGAGGAGGTCCGAGAGAGGGAAGACACCGGGAAGCGGCAGGCGAAGTGGTAGCCGAAGAACGCGGAACAGGCCACGCGGGAAATCGAGTCACGGCGTCGGTTCGCCAGCGACGGCGCGAAGAGGAACCGCAGAGTATAGTGACGTGCCTCCGTGGGTCGCGCATTCTCCTCCTCCTATCTCGCACGCGAAGCCGCGGCGTGCGCGTTTTTTCCGCACGACTTCCGTGACGGGCAGGCGCGCATCGCCCGGGCCCGCGCGGTGGCGCGACGAACGATCTCCCCCGCCCTGGCGGCCGTGCTGCGCGAACAGCAGGCCCTGCTGCCAGCGAGCCCGGCGCGACAGAAGAATCTGCAAGCTCTGATCGACGGCCGCTGCGCCGTCGTCGTCAGCGGCCAGCAGGTGGGTCTTTTCCTGGGGCCGCTCTACACCTTCTACAAGGCGGCGTCGGCCATCGCAGTGGCGCGCGCCATCGAGGGCGAGTCGGGCGTGCGCTGCGTCCCGCTGTTCTGGCTGCAGACCGAGGACCACGACTTCGCCGAGATCGCCGGCTGTCAGGTGGCGAGCACCGACGGCGCTCCCGTGACACTGACCCTGGCGAGCGAGCCCGCGGAGGAGGCACGGCGCTCGGTCGCCCACCGCATGCTGGGACCCGAGGTGACGGCCCTGGTCGAGGCCCTGGGCACGCACCTGGGAGACGGCCCCGGCGCCCAGGAGGTGATGGCGGCGTTGCGCGCCCACTACGCGCCGGGACGCCCGCTGGCCCAGGCCTTCGCGGGCGCGCTGGCGACGGTGTTCGCGGACGAGGGGCTGCTGTTCCTCGATCCGCGCGATCCACGCGTGGCAGCACTGGCGGCGCCCGTCTACCGGCGGTCGCTCGAGGCGGCCGCGGTGATCGACGAGCGGCTGGGCGCGCGGGCCTCCGCCATGAACGACGCCGGCTTCATCGAGCAGGTGCCGCTGCGCCCGGGCTCCTCGCTGCTGTTTTTTCACGCCGACGATCCCCGGGGCCCGCGACATCGCCTGCGACGCGGGGAGGCCCCCGGGCAATGGCGGACCACGATGGGCGAGACCGTTCCCGAGGCGGCCTTGCTGAGGTTGCTGGCGGACACGCCGCTGCGCTTCTCGACCTCGGCGCTCCTGCGCCCCATCGTGCAGGACACGCTGCTGCCCACGGTCGCCTACGTCGGTGGCCCGGCCGAGGTGAGCTACTTCGCGCAGCTCATGCCGCTGTACCCGCTGTTCGACCTGACGCCGCCGCTGATCGTGCCACGCGCGCGCTTCACCTGCATCGACGCGCGCGCGCGGCGGCTGCTCGAGGCGCTGAAGCTGGAGCCGCGCGATCTGGGGCGGCCGACGGCGGAGCTGCTCGCGCGTCTGCCCGTGTCGCGGCCGGCGGACGCCCCCGATCCCGCGGCGCTGAAGCGAATCGTCGCCGAGCAGCTCACGGCGCAGGTCGCCGGCATCGCCGACGCGATCGTGGCGGCGCGGCCGCACCTGGCGCGCGCCGCCGCGCGGACCCGCCACAGCGTCGCCCACGCGCTGACCCGACTGACGGACCGCTATGCGCGCGAGCTGCTGGACGCCGATGTCGTCACGCGCCGCCAGCTGCAACGCCTGCAAGATCTGCTTTACCCCGGCGGCGCGCCGCAGGAGCGCGTCTACGGCTGGCCGACCCTGGCGGCGCAGCTTGGACCGGCCACCTTGAAACGGCTGGTGTTCGAGCAGCTCGCCCAGGCGGGACCGTATGTCACCGAAGCGCTGGAGCTGCGACCGTGAGCGCGCGCCCGCTGCGCATCGGCATCGCCTGCTTCTCCACGTTCGGCGGCAGCGGCGTCATCGCCTCGGAGATCGGGCTGTCGCTGGCGAAGCGTGGCCACCAGATCCACGTGTTCAGCGACGATCGCCCGAGCAGGCTGGCGGACGAGACGGCGAACGTTCACTTTCATCCGGTCGAGCTGCGCAGCTACCCGCAGCTCAAGGACAGTCCGTACGCGCTGGGACTCACGTCGGCGATCGTGGACGTGTCGAAGCGCGAGCGCCTCGATGTCCTGCACGCCCACTACGCCATCCCGCACGCCATCAGCGTCTACCTGGCGCGGCAGGTGCTGCTGCCGGCCGCGCCGGCGCTGGTGACGACCCTGCACGGCACCGACATCACGCTGGTGGGCAGCGATCCCAGCTTCTTGCCGCTGACCCGGTTCTCGATCGTGGCCAGCGACGCCGTCACGACGCCGTCGGCCTGGCTGCGCGAGGCGACCTATCACAAGCTCGATGTGCCACGCACGGTGCCGATCGACGTGATCCCGAACTTCGTCGACACGGTCCGCTTCGCGCCGGGCGCGGCGCGGGCGGCCGACGCGCCGTTCGTCCTGATTCACGTCTCGAACTTCCGCCCCCTGAAGCGGGTCGACGACGTGGTGCGAATCTTCGCGGCCGCCCGTCGCCGTCTCCCCGGCGTGCCACTCCGGCTGCGGTTGGTCGGCGACGGCCCCGAGCGCCCGCGCATCCACGCCCTCGTGCAAGAGCTGGATCTGCAGGCCCACGTGCAGTTCCTCGGCGAGCGCATCGACCTTCCTGGCGTGCTGCGCGACAGCGACCTCTTCCTGCTGCCGAGCGAGACCGAGAGCTTCGGCCTCGCCGCGCTGGAGGCGATGTCCTGCGGTGTTCCCGTGGTGGCCTCGCGCGTGGCCGGCATCCCGGAGGTCGTGGCGGACGGCGAGGTCGGCCTGCTCGCGCCCGTGGGCGACGTCGAGGGGATGGCGGCGCACGTGGCCCGACTGCTCGGTGACCGCGCCCTGCTCGGGCAATTTTCCCGCGCCGCCCGCCAGCACGTCGAGGCGCACTTCCAGCTCGAACCGATGGTCTCGCGCTACGAAGCGCTCTACCGGCGACTGGTCCCCGGGCCGCTGTCCTGACCTACCCGTTTTCCCTGGCGCCACAGCGCCGGCGCCACCCCCACCCACCGCTTGAAGGCCCGGCTGAACGCCGCCTCGGACCCGTAGCCGATCTGCTCGGCCAGCGAGGCGAGGCCGAGGGCCGTCCCTGAAAGCAGCGTGGCGGCGAGCTGCATGCGCCACTGCGCGAGGTACTGCATGGGGGGAATGCCCACGAAGTGCGCGAAGCGCTCGGCGAGCGTCGAGCGGGACATGCCGACCTGGGCCGCCAGCTCTTCGAGGCTCCACGGATGCGCCGGGCGCTCGTGCAAGGTGGCCAGCGCCCGCCCGATCTGCCCGTCGCGAAGGCCCGACAGCCATCCCACCTGCTCGGGGGGCAACGCCTCCAGGTGGCGCCTCACCACCTCGACGAACAGCAACTCGCTCAGATGGGCCAGCACGGCCGCCCCGCCAGCGCGCCGCGCGGTCGTCTCGGCCAGGGCCAGATTGATGAGCTGCGCGATGACACCGTCGGCGTCGTCGCGCCCGCGCAGATGGATGATGCGCGGCAACGTCCCCAGCAAGGGATTGAAGGGACGGGCGTCGCAGCCGAGAAAACCACAGATCAACTCGGCGGGCGAGCGGCCGCGGCCGTCGCCGCTCAGCGTGACGGCGAGCGGCGCTCCGGACGCCTGATAGAGGCTCACGTCGGGTTGCCCCCGCATGCCGGGCGCGCTCGACATCACGTGCGAATCGCCCTGGGGAAACACGATGACATCCCCCGCTTCGAGCTGGACGGCCGGTTCGCCGACGACGCCGGCCCAGCACGAGCCAGCCGTGACGATGTGGTAGTCGATGACGTGCTCGGCGCCGGGGATGATGCGCGAGGCGATCTCGCGCGCGTGCGGCGTCTCCGTGGCCCACGGTGCCGCGGCGTCGATGGTGAAGAACACGGCGCCCGTCAGGCGGACCGCGCGCAGCACGTCCGACAGCGTGTCGCTCATCGCGGGTCGCGCCAGCGAAGACGAATGGTCATGCGGAACCGACGCGGAATCATGGTCGCCATCCAACGCCTTTCATACAACCAGGGGCGCGGCGACGCACTCCCGCGCGCCGCGACCAGGAGGAATCCCATGAACCAGAAAGCCCCCAGCCCTTCGAACAGCGAACAGCCGAGCTCCTACGGAGGCGCGTGCTTCTGTGGCGCGGTCCAGCTCCGCGTCACTGGCGAGCCCGCCGTCGCCGGCTACTGCCACTGCGCCTCTTGCCGTCAGTGGTCCGCGTCCCCCGTCAACGCCTTCACGCTCTGGAAGCCGGAGTCCCTGGAGATCACCAAGGGGGGCGAGCTGCTCGGCACCTATCGCAAGACCGAGCGGAGCGAGCGCCGCTGGTGCATGTCCTGCGGCGGTCACGTCCTCACCAATCACCCCGCCTGGGGCCTGGTCGACGTCTACGCGTCAGTCATCCCCGAGTTCCCCTTTCAAGCCGGCCTGCACGTGAACTACGGCGAGCGCGTCCTGCGCGTCGTCGACGGGCTGCCCAAGCAGAACGATCTGCCGAAGGAGTTCGGCGGCTCGGGGGCGATGCTGCCCGAGTAACGCGGGCGATGGTGGCGCGCGCGTTACGGCAGCGCGCCCATCATCCCGAAGACGGCCGTCTGATGACCGTCCGGGCGAACCACCGACGCGATGGTAGGCGCGAACGAGGAGCGGGCGCCCACCACCGGCGTGTCGGGGGCGGGAATGCCGTCGAGGCCACCGGTGGTGGCGAAGGTCAGCAACAACCCGCAGGTCGCCCCGATCGTCAGGCCGCCCCACAGCCCCGTGTCATCACCATTGTGGTCCGCCGCGCCCAGGAGCGCGCCGATCAGCGCACCGCCGTAGCCTCCCCAGGTGGTCACGCGGATGCGCTCGAGCGACACCTCGCTGTGCGCGGCCGCGAGCGCGCCGAGGCCGAGGCCGCCGAACAGCCCGACGAGACCAGCCGTCGCGACAGCGTGGTTAGACGGGCTGCTGTACGATGTGTCGATTCCGTTCGCGGTGCGGCCCCCGAGCCACAACGTCCCCGTGGTCGCCAGCACCAGCCCCCAGAAGCCGCTGTCGCGAACGAGCTGCGTGTCTCCGGGATCGAGATCGAGATGGCGCGCCGCCAGCACGGCGATGGGCAGCGACAGCACGCCCGCGGACGCCACGGCGAGCGCGCGATTTCGATCGCGGGCGCTCGAGAAGGTCAGCTCCGAAACCAGCAGGGTAGCGGTGGGGACATACGAGGTGATGGCGAGCGCCAGCGGAAGATCCCCGCGATCCGGATCGGCCAGGTTCAGGAAGGCGACCGCCGCGGCGGTGTACGCCAGGGCGCCGAACACCGGTGGCCCCACCCCGCCGTTTCCGCTCTGGGCCAGCGAGAACGACACGCCCACCGACAGACCATAGATGAACGACGTGACGCCGAAGTCCATCTTCTCCCAGGTCGTCAGGCGCAGGCGTTCGGAGGTGCGCGTCGAGTAGAGCTCGGCGCGGACGACGACTTCGCTCTGCCCAGGCGCTGTCGCTGGCGTCGGCGTCGGGACAGCGGTGACGGGTGGCGCCGCGGCGACGAAGATCTTCAACGCGCGCCGGGCCTCCGCCGCCTCCGTCGAAGTGGGAAATTCACGCACGATCTGCGCGAACAGCGCGCGCGCGCCCTCTCGATTCCCCGCGTCCAGGGCCTCGTCAGCGGCCTGCAACAGCGCTGCTGACGCTGACGAAGAAGGGCTCGCCGCCGGCAACATCGCCGTCCGCCGAGACGCGTCCGACGTCCGAGTCGCGACCGGCGACGTGCCGCCGGTCGCCGCGCGGGCCCAGGAACCTAACGCCCCGAAGGTCAGAAAGGCCGCCACCGCCGAAACGGCCGTGAACGATCGCTTTCGTCTCGCGGCCATCGGACCCAATTAACCAACAATTTTGTAAAACAATCAACGCCGCATCTGGTGGTCGTTGTCGGCCATCACGCATTCATTTCCGCGTGCGCCTGGTCAGTGCTACAAGGCGCAATCTTGTTCAAGCGAGCACGGACTCTCGCGACGTATTTCGGATTGCTGGTCGGGACATTGGCGGGGTGCGCGACGACGGACGCCACTGTCGTCCTCCCCCGAAGGAGCGCCATCGCGACCGGCTCTCATCGGGGTGAGGGACGGGAGGTCGTCGTGGTGCGGCCGTTCGGAGATCGGCGGAGCGCGCGCCGCTGCGGCATGAAGAAGAATGGCTACAACGCCGACACCGCCAACGTTCTCTGCAGCAGCGCCCCGAACTTCTCGCTTGGTGATCTGGTGGCCAGCGAGCTGTCGGCCGCCGGGTTCAAGGTGCTGTCCAACCCGAATCAGGCGGGACCTTCGACCATCGTGCTGGTCGGTACCGTCGAGCAGCTCTTCGTCGAACCCAAGTTGAACTACTTCACGTCTTCGTTCGAAACGGACGTGGCGCTGAAGCTGAGCGCGCGGACGGCGACCGGCCTCTTGGCCGAACGCCGGTTCTACGTCAAAGGGGAAGAGGCAACGGTGTTCGCCTCCGAGCAGGACATGCAAAAGTCGCTGGATTCCGGCGTCCGGCAGCTCGTGACCAGCGTGGTTGGCGCCGTCGCGAATCTGGCCGATGAAGTTCCCCCGGTGCCTCGCGTTCCCCCTCCCGGTCCTCCCGCCGAGCGACAGGAGGTCGCACCATGACGTCACGATCCCCCGCAAGAGAGCTCCTCACCATCGCTGGCCTCTGCCTCGCGGCGCTCGTCGTCACCAATGGCTGCGCGCGGCTGGTCACGGTCGATCCGGAATCGATCGCGAGCTACAACGATCGCACGTGGAAGGTTCGTCGTCCCGCGGGACGGGAACCGTTGGCAATCGTCGCGACGGTGCCCCCTTCCTCACCCGCCGCCGAGACCGTCACGCGGGCTCCGGACGCCACGGCGCCAAGCCTGGCGGGAGTGACGGCCACGCCTGCCAGGTCGGGCGTGGTCCCCTCCGCCACGGTCCCGTTGGTGGCAGCGCCCGTCGAACCTCTCCCTTTTCGGCAGCGCCCTCTGATCGCGCAGGCCCTGCAATCCGCGCCCGACGATCTGGGTGTCCCCGTCCAGCTGTACACGGTCGATCCCCTGCTCGCCGCCCACCGCCGCGAGATGGAATCCCAGGCCAGCGCCCGTCACGCCGTGGCGGGGGGCAGCATCGTGCTCGGGCTGGTGTTGGGCGCCGTCGCCGTGTGGGCCATCTCGGTCGGTGAAAGCCACCAGAACGATCCCAACCCCGACTCGCGGAGCTCCGCCAGTCAGGCGGTGGTGTATGGCGGTCTGAGCGGGCTGCTGGGCGTCGGCGAGATCATCGCCGGGATCGCCGTCGCGGCCTCGAGCTCGGACGCGACGCCGCTCCAGACCTACTACCGCGAGACCTACGTCGACGCGCACTGAGCGGTGATCGGTGCCCCTCGCCTCGACGAGGGGCACGCCCGATTCAGCTCTTCTTGTTCCAGTCGGTCAGCGCCTTCTTGACGTCGCCTTCCAGGAAAAATCCCGGGCCGGCCTTCGTCCCCAGGTCGTACGCCTTCTGCGCCAGCGGGAGTGCCGCCTTGAAGTCCTTCTTCTCGGCCAGCAAGGTCGCCTTGATCCAGACGTTGAACCAGTCTTCCTTGAGGGCCAGCGACTGATCGATGTACTTCATCGCGGCGTCGTGGTCCTTCTTCGTCTCCTGCATGTAGCGAGCGGCCGTCGCGTACATCCGCCAGTTGTTGTCGATGGCGTTGTTGATGTTCGTCAGCGCCTGCGCGGCGGTGTTCACCTTGATCGGGATCGACAGGCGTAGCTTCTCCCACTCGAGATCCAGCGACGCCCTGTCGTCGGTGAAGTCCGAGAACAGGAATGCCAGGCGCTCGCGCTGGGGCGCGGCCTTGGTGTGCAGCTTGACGCGCACCTGATCGAGCTCGGGCTTGTAGTTGACCCCGGTCCCCGGCTGCTCGGCGTTCTTGTTGAGGATGACCGTCCACTCGCCCGTCTTGCCGGGGATGGTGAACAGCGCGTACGTGCCGGCCGGAACGGCCTGCTCGGCGAACGTCACGTCCTTGCTGAAGGTGATCTTCGTGGCCTGATTGGCGCCGGTGCGCCACATCTTGTCGAACGGCACCAGGCCGCCCCAGATCTTGCGCCCCTTCACGGCGGGGGAGCTGTAGTCGACGACGATCTGGGTCAGACCGACGTCCTGGGACACCTTCGCGAACGGACTGGGGCGGGGAAGCTCGAGATCGGCGAAGGCGGGATGCACCGTCAGCGCGAACGGCGCCACGAATGCGAGCAGAGCGAGAGGGCGGGACATTGAGGGCATGGGGAATCTCCTTGGGCCCGGACGTTAGGGCGCAAAATCAGACGAGGCAAGCGACAACACGCACGCAACGTCCCGTCACGGCTCGCGCTGGCGAAGCGCGATGGCGGCCAGCGAACCCGCGCAGGCCGCCTCGAAGTCGGCGCGGGTCAGCGACATCGTGACGTCCCCCGCCTCGTCGGCGTGGCCGCGCGCGACAGGGGCGTCATCGCGGCGGTAGCCGACCTTCTCCAGCATGCGCGCCGAGGCGACGTTGCCGGCGACGATGGACACGTAGACCCGTTCGAGCCCGAGCGCCGTGAACGCGAACAGGTGCGCCATCGTCGCGAAGCGGGTCCCCAGCCCCTGCCCCTGGACTGCCCGCTCGCCGATGAGGATGGCGAACTCGCCGGTGCGCGCCGCGCGGTCGACCCGGCGCAGGTCGGCATCCCCGACCAGCACGCCGTCGCGCCACAGCAGCAGCGGGCGACCGTCGTCGTCGCGCAGGTCGGCGTAGAACGACACGACGTCCTCCACCGTCAGCGACAGGGTGTTGGCCAGCATGCGCTGGTTGTGGGGCTCGTTGTAGAACGCGGCCAGCGCCGGCGCAGCCTCCCGCACCTCGGCCTCGGTCGGCTCGCGTGCGCACAGCAGCGCGCCGTCGCGACGCCACTCGACCGACCAGCGCGGATTCGTCACGTCATCAAGATACAACGTGCCGGGCGTTGCCCTACTCGGTCAGGAACGTGAACACCATGTCGTGCGCGTAGGTCGCGCCCGGACGGAGGATCACCTGCGCGCGCCAGGCCGGCACGTTGATGGCGTTCGGAAAGCCCTGCGTTTCCAGGCACAGGCCCGTGTACTGCGCGTAGACATGCCCCGCCTTGCCGCGGACCGTCCCGTCGAGAAAGTTGCCCGAATAGAGCTGCACGCCCGGCTGATCCGCCTCCAGGGTCAGCACCCGCCCCGACGACGGATCCGCGAGCCGCGCCACCGGACGCAGGGCCATGGGCGCGCCGTCGACCACGAAGTTGTGATCGAAGCCGATCGGATCGCCGCCGGCGGCCTTCAGATCGCGTCCCACCGCCTTCGCCGTCGTGAAGTCGAACGGCGTTCCCGCCACCGCCTCGACCACCCCCGTCGGCACCAGGGGATCGCCCGGCGTGAACGCCGCGGCGTGCAGGCGCAGCTCGTGCGCCTCGATCGTCCCCGTCCCCTCGCCCGCCAGGTTGAAGTAGCTGTGATGGGCCATGTTCACGAGCGTCGTCTCGTCCGTGGTGGCCCGCATGGCGAGCTTCAGCTGGTTCGCCTGCGTCAGCGTGTACGTCACCGCCGCCGACACCGTCCCCGGATAGCCCTCCTCGCCGTCCTTCGACACGTGGCGCAGCGTCACCGACGGACCCTCGGGGGTCTCGCTCGTCTCCGCCGTCCAGACCACCTTGTCCCAGGCCTTCACGCCGCCGTGCAGGTGATGGGCGTGATCGTTGGCCGCCACCCGATACGTCTTCCCTTCGAGCTCGAAGGTGGCGTTGCGGATGCGGTTCGCCACCCGGCCGACGGTGACACCGAAGTACGGGTGCCCTTTCAAGTACCCGGCGAGGTCATCGAAGCCGAGCACGACGTCGGCGAGCCTTCCGGCGCGATCCGGCACGCTCAGGCTGGTGACGATGGCGCCATAGGTCGTGACCTTCAGGGTCAGGCCGTTCGCGTTCGTCAGCGTGTAGAGGTCGACCTCGACGCCGTCCGCCTTTCCGAACGGCGTTCTGCGGAGGGCGAGGGGCTTTGCTGGTGAGGACATCGGCCCACGTTCGTATCGTGCCTTCGCGCCGAGCGCCAGTGGCGCGCCCCACGTCACCGCCGGGCGAGGGCGATCACCGCGTCCGCCAGCGCATCGACCTCGGCCGTGGTGTGGGTGGCCATGGGCGTGATGCGCAGGCGCGCCGTGCCGTGCGGCACCGACGGGTGGCGAATGCCCTGGGCGTGGAACCCCTGCGCCAGCAGCGCCTCGCAGGCAGCCATCGTCCGCTGGTTGTCCCCCAGGATCACCGGCACGATGTGCGTGGTGCTGGGGCGGGTGGGAATGTCCGCCGCCCCCAGCCGGGCGCGCAGGTGCGCGGCGTTCGCCTGCAGGGCCACGCGACGCCACGGCTCGGACGCGAGCAGGCGCAGGGCGGCCCGCGCCGCCTCGATCTGCGGGGGCGCCAGCGCGCACGAGAAGATGAAGCTGCGGGCGGTGTTGATCAGCAGCCGCCGCACCTTCGCCGAGCAGACGACGAACGCCCCGAACGAGCCCAGGGCCTTCCCCATGGTCCCGGCGAGCACGTCGATGCCGCCGCCGAGCACCCCGGCCAGCTCGGCCGTGCCGCGGCCACCCGCGCCCAACGTGCCGGTGCCGTGCGGATCGTCGAGCAGCAACATCGCGTCGTTCGCGCGGGCAAGCGCGATGAGCTCGGCCAGCGGCGCCACGTCGCCGTCCATGCTGTAGACGCCGTCGGCGACCACCAGCACGCGGCGCGCCCGGCCCCGCACCTCGCGCAAGGCGCCGGCCAGCGCCTGCGGATCGCTGTGCGCGACCACCACCACCTCGGCGCGCGACAGGCGCGCCCCGTCGATGATCGACGCGTGGGCGAGCGCGTCCGAGAGGATGACGTCCCCCTCCCCCACCAGCGCCGGGATCACGCCCAGGTTCAGCATGTAGCCGGTGCCGAACACCAGCGCCGCCTCGGCCCCGAAGAAGGCCGCCAGCTCCCCCTCCAGCGCCTCGTGACAGGCGAGGTTGCCGTTGATCAGCCGCGAGCCGGCGGCGGCGCACCCCCAGTCCTGGGCGGCGCGGGCGGCCGCCTCGACCACCCGGGGATCGTGGGCGAGGTCGAGGTAGTTCCCCGTCGAGAACATCAGGACGTCGCGCCCGCCGTGGCGCATCCGCCGGGTGACGGGGCCGTCGAACGTGCGCAGCTCGCGCAAGGTCCCCGCGGCCGCCGCGCGCGCCAGCACGTCGTCGGCGACGCCATCGGCGCCCGGATTCATCGAAGCAGGCGCGTCCGTCGCCGTCATGGGCGGCCCGAGCTTACCGCATCGAGCCGCCGCGCCGGCTTCTAGGTGGCGCCGACCGGGAAGTCCGACAGCTCGAAAAGCGGGCGAATCTCGATCTCGCCCTCGGTGCAGCTGGGCGCCGCTTCGACGTGGATGGGCAACCAGCGCTTGGCGAAGGCGACGGCGTCGGCGAGCGAAGGCACCTGGATCATCGTGTAGCCGGCGATCAGCTCCTTGGTCTCGCTGAACGGGCCGTCGAGCACGGTCCGCTTGCCGGCGGCGCTCTTGACGCGCGCACCGGTGGCGCTGGGCTTCAGCCCTTCACCCGACAGCATCGCGCCGGACATGGCCAGCTCGGTCATCAAGGCCCCCATCCGCTCCAGCGCCTCGGTGGTGGGGGGCGCGCCCGACTCGGTCGCCGGGTCCGATCTCAGCATCACCATGAAGCGCGTGGTGCCCGGTTTCCGCAGCGCCGCCGCCGTCTCGGGGGCCGTCGCCGCGGTGGCGGCCACCTCGCGGAAGTGGGTCTCCTGGTCCCGCCAACCGCCTTCTTTCTCCTCCGGCGCGACCGCGAAATCGGCCATCTCCCACAGGGCGCGCAGCTCGACCTCGCCCTCCTCGATCGGGACCCGCTTGGCCCAGGCGATGGCGTCGGCACGCGACGGCACCTGGAGCAACCAGAAGCCGGCGATCAGCCCCTTCACATTGGAGAACGGGCCGTCGATCACCGTGAGCTTCTTCTCCGTCAGCCGGACGAGGGCCCCCCTGGCGCTCGCCTGCAACCCCTCGCCCTCCAGCATCACCCCGGCGTTCGTCATCTCCTCGTTGAACTTCCCCATCGCCGCCAGCAGCTTGCCGTCCGGCGGCGTGCCTGCCTCGGCCCTGGCGTCGCTCTTGATCATCATCATGAATCGCATCGTCTTTTCCTTTCGTTCGGTCCGACGGAGTGCCGGCCTTTCGTTGCTGCGACGAACCACCGGCCGCCGGATCGACGCGCCCGACGAAGTTTTCCTGGGGGGTCAGATCTTTTCGCGAACGATGCGGTGCACGTTGAACATCAGGGCCACGGTCAACGCCATCACGCCGGCCACCACCCAGCCCAGCAGATCGTAGCGTTCCAGCGGCCCCGCCGCCGACTGCACGACGATCAGGCCCGCCACGCTGGAGGCCACCCCGCCCGACAGCTGCTGCAGGGACGCGTTGATGGCCATGTAGGCCCCCCGATCCGGCTGCGCCGGCACCCCCGAGGTCAGCGCGCTGGCCGAGATCATGCGCGCCGAGATGCACACGAACAGACCGGCGTTCACCACGACCACCTTCCACAGCGGCGTCAGCCCCAGGTGGGTGAAGTAGACGACCACCCCCAGGCAGACCACCGTCGCCACGCAGAAGACCGTGTACTTGCCCACCGCGTCGCTGATCCGACCCATCAGCGGTCCGGCCACGATCGACACGGCGCCCGTGATGACGTACACGAGGGGCAACCTGGTCAGCGGAATACCCAGGTTGTTCACCGTGAAGGTGCTGCCGAACGGCATCAACATGAAGCCGCCGGTGGCGAGCAGCATGGTGGCCGAGAAGCCGATCAGGTAGCGCGGACGGGTGGCCGTGTGAATCAGGTGCGCCACCGCGCTCCGCTCCCGGACGATCTTCAGGTGGGCGTCGATCGGCTGCAGGCGCAGGAACATGACGATGCCCGCCAGGATGCTGATGCCGACGATCAGCAGGAACGGCGCGTGCCACCCCCAGTGCGTGGCCAGCAGCAGACCGATGGGGAGCCCCAGCACCTGGCTGGCGGCGAACGCCGTCTGCACGGTCCCCATCACCCGGCCCCGCACCTGGAACGGAAACAGATCGGTGATGATGGCGAAGCTGATCGAGCCGATGACCCCGCCGAACAGCCCCGTCACCATGCGCGCCACCAGCAGGAACTGGTAACTGCTGGCGATGCCGCACAGGAACGTCCCCAGCACGAAGCCGCAATAGAAGAAGAGCAGCAGCTTCTTGCGATCGAACCGGTCGGCGAAACCGGCCGCCAGCAGCCCCGAGCCGCCGGCGCTGAACGCGTAGACCGAGACCACCAGGCCGAAGCGCCCCGTCGAGATCCCCAGATCGCGCAGCAGGATGGCGCCGAGCGGCGACAGGATCATGAAATCGAGGACGACCGTGAACTGGATGAAGGCCAGCAGCGCCACGACGAAGATCTGGTACGACGTGAAGCGAACGGGGCCGGCGGGCGCGGCGCCGGCCGGCGCGGGAGCAGGTTCCATGGGTGCTATTTTCCGTGAAGGTGTTTTGGTGGTGGACGCGTTCGAGGGGGCGCAGCATACGATGCTGAACGGCCGAAGACGATGCGGCCGATCAGCCATGGCATGACCTCGTCGGCCGTGGGAAAACGCCCACCATGGACAAGGTGAAGCTCGGTTCGCAGGGCGCCGTCGTCTCTCGCATGGGGCTCGGCTGCATGGGGATGAGCGAGTTCTACGGTCCGCGCAATGACGAGGAGTCGGCGGCGACGATCCTGCGCGCGCTCGACCTGGGGATCACCTTCCTCGACACCGCCGACACCTACGGCATCGGCGACAACGAGGAGCTCGTCGGCAAGACGATTCGCGGCCGGCGCGACCAGGTCTTCCTGGCCACCAAGTTCGCGAACGAGCGCAAGAAGGACGATCCCACCTTCTGGAGGATCCGCGGCGACGCCGCCTACGTGCGCGCGTCCTGCGACGCCTCGCTGAAGCGGCTCGGCGTCGACCACATCGACCTCTACTACCAGCACCGCGTGGATCCCCACACGCCGATCGAGGAGACGGTGGGCGCGATGGCCGAGCTGGTGAAGGCCGGCAAGGTCAAGTACCTGGGGCTGTCCGAGGCGTCGCCCGCGACGATCCGGCGCGCGCACGCGGTGCACCCGCTCACGGCGCTGCAGACCGAGTACTCGCTGTGGGAGCGCCACGTGGAGGCCGAGTTGCTCCCCGCGGTGCGCGCGCTGGGGATCGGCCTCGTCCCCTACAGCCCGCTGGGGCGCGGGTTCCTGACCGGCGCCATCACCAAGGTGAGCGATCTCCCGGCCGGCGACGCGCGGGCCCAGCGCTACCCGCGCTTCGCGCCCGAGGCGCTGGAGAAGAACAACGTCCTGGTCGATCGGGTGAAGGCGATCGCCGCGCGCAAGGACCAGCAGAACGTGACGGCGGGCCAGCTCGCGCTCGCCTGGGTGCTGGCCCAGGGGCAAGACGTGGTCCCGATCCCGGGAACGAAGCGGCGTACGTATCTGGAGGAGAACGCGGCCGCCGCCGCGCTCACCCTCACGCGGGAGGAGCTGGCCGAGCTGGAGGCCGCCGTCCCCCAGGCCGAGATCACCGGCGAGCGGTACGCCGCCGCCAACATGAAGTCGATCGACCGTTAGATGACCGGGCGCTCCGCTAGGTGACCGGGCGCTCCGCGCGAGACGGGCGCGCGCTCAGCGCGCCGGCATCGCGAAGAAGAACGTCGCGCCGCGCCCCGGCTCCCCCTCGGCCCAGATGCGGCCGCCGTGCCGTTCGATGATGCGGTGAACCGCCGCCAACCCCACCCCGGTCCCTTCGAACTCGCTCGCCTTGTGCAAGCGCTCGAACGGCGCGAACAGGCGATGCGCGTCCTTCATGTCGAAGCCGGCGCCGTTGTCGCGCACGTAGAACGCCCGCTGATCATCCGATGACGTGATCATCCCGACCTCGATGCGCGCCTGCGCCACCCGCGAGGAATACTTCCAGGCGTTGCCCAGCAGGTTCTCGATGGCGGCGCGGATGAGGCCGACATCGCCCAGGCAGACCAGCCCCGGCTCGACCTCGAAGGCGACGTCACGCTCGGGCGCCGCGCGGCGCAGCTGCGCCATCACGTCGTGGCACAGCGCCGACACGTCGACCTCGCCACGGGCCAGCGGAGCGTGGCCGACCTGCGCCAGCGCCAGCAGGTCGTTGACCAGCGCCGTCATGCGCGTCACCGAGCGCTGGATTCGCGCCAGGTTGTCCGTCACGCGCGCCGGCAACGACTCGGCCCCGCCTTGCAGGATGAGCGCGCAGCTGCCATGGATCACCGACAGCGGCGCGCGCAGATCGTGGCTGGCCATGGCGTTGAACGCCTCGAGATCACGCAGCGAGTTCTCGATGGTGCGGGTCCGCTCGGCCACCCGACGCTCGAGATCGGCGTTCAACGCCTTGACCTCCTCCTCCGCCAGCTTCTGATCGGTGATGTCCTGACAGACGCCCACCAGCCGGATCAGCTTCCCCGCGTCGTCGAGCACCGGATGCGCCCAGGTGTGCAGGTAACGCATCGAGCCGTCCGGGCGAAAGATCCGCTCGTCATGCGAGTAGCGGACGTGCTCGTGAAACACGCGGTTGGTCGCGTCGATCACCCGCTGGCGATCGTCCGGATGCACCATCTTCAGATAGTTCTCGTAGCTCGGCGTGTAGGCCGTGGGGGACAGCCCGTAGATGCGGTACAGCTCGGACGACCAGATGGCGTTCGGCTCGCTGATGTCCCACTCCCAGGTCCCCAGGTGCGCCACCCCCTGCGTGTCCACCATCAGCTGCTCGCTGCGCCGCAGGCGCGCCTCGGAGCGCTTCAGCTCGGTGGCGTCGGATGACACGCACAGGTATCCCGCGCCGGCCGCCCCCAGCGGCGACACCGTGCACCCGAACCAGCGCCGCGCGCCGGCCGGGCCCATCTCGCCCCACTCGAAGCGGGCCGACTGGCCCCGGGACAGCACGAGAGTCTGCAATGCTTCGAACGCCGCGCGCGCATCGTCCGGGAACAACGATGTGGCCGGAACATGGAGCGTCACCTCGGGAACGCGCGTCCGGAGCGCGTCGTTCGCGAACAGCACCCGTCCGTCGACGCCCGCCGCGAACACCAGATCGGGGCTGCCCTGAAACGCCTGCCGCAGCACCTCGAGCGCGGCCTCGAAAGAAATCCCCGCGGCGATCAGGGGAGCTTGTTCGATACCGGACATCGACGAGGAGCATGCCACGAAACGCCTGGCCGCCGCTGCAGCGTTTCAGGGTTCGGCGCGCGCGGCGGGGACCGGCGCCGCGCCGCTCCCCTCCACCACCAGGAAGCGTTCGTTGACCCAGCCGCTGATCTTCCCGCAGGTCACGAGGCGCCAGGTCGAGCCGCCGCTGTGCTCACGCTCGGGCGACGCGGTGATCCCGGTCGCGTCGGGGGGGAGCAGCCCCGTGATGGCGCTCTTCCAGTCGGGCTTCTCGCGGATGTTGAGGACGTCGGAGGTCGCGACGCCCCGAACGGTGTAGTGAAGCCCATGCCCCCGCGGACCGCAGGTCGAAGGAGGGCCCGACGGCGGCGGCGGAGGTGCCTGCACGTGCTTCTTCGGCTGGGCCGCGGGGCGGGTGTGCCAGGGGATCCGGGACGGCGCGGGCGTCGGAGCGGCCACCACGGGAGGCGAAGGGCGGGGAGCCGGACGGGGCGGCAGCGCGACCGGCTCGTCATCGTCCGCGCGCGACGGAGCCGGATCGGCGCTCGGCGCTGGGCGGGGACGGCCCCAGTGGTGCTGCTTCCCTCCGCCGCAGGCGCTGAGGAGGGCGAGCGCCCCGCACAGCAGCGTGAGCAGCGTGAAACGACCGTGAGGCGGGCTCCGACGACGTCGCGGCGAGGGCATCATTCGGTCGACGAGGATATTTCACCTGTCGCGCCCAGACCAACAGTCACCTGTCGAGGCGCGTCCGGGCCCCGCGAATCCGCGAACCGACCAGGAACCCCAGGCACACCCCGGCGCCCACGCAGAGCAACGGATGCGCCTTCACCCAGTGGCGCCAGCTGGTGGCGCCGTCGACCCGGCGACGCAGCTCCCCCAGCGATTCGGCGACCCGCTCGCGCTTCATGGCGATCTCGGCCTCCAGCCGGGCGATCTCCCCATCGGGCGTACGAACGAGGGCCGCGTCAGCCATGCGACGACGAGCCTCGGTCCGAGACGGCCGCCAGCGCCTGCCGCACGTTGCCCGTCACCTCGGCGCCCGCGCGCTCCAGCGGGTGGCTGTTCCTCAGCGACCGGACGGTCCACGCGACGCCGCTCCCGGCGGGGATGATCTGCAGCGCCGCCACCAGCGCGAAGGCCAGCGGGTATCCCCAGGTGCCCGCCAGCCAGGAGGCGAGCGCGAGCATCCCGAACGCATAACCGACCAGCAGCGGCGGCACGAACAGCGCGAGCCGCAGGGTGCGCTTGATCGCGGTCCCCACGTCCGACGCCAGCTCGAGCCGGATCAACTTCAGCTGCGCGGTCATCAGATCCAGCAGATCCTCGGCCGCGTTCTTGGCCACGTCGACGAGCGGCGGACGCTTCACCTGCGCGCGTGGCGCCGGGCCGGTCCGGGATGGGACGTCGGCGCTCAGGGGTGCGCCTCTCCGTTGGACGCCTCGGCCGACTCCTCCGCCGCCTCGTCCTCTTCCTCCACCTCCCCCTGTTCGCGAAACTTGCGCAGCCGTTCGCCCAGCCCGTCCCGCAGCTCCTGTCCCGACTTCGGGGCCAGCAGCAGTGCCGCGCCCGCGCCCACCAGCAAGCCAACGCCGAAGACGGTCAACGTCCCCAGCAGGCGGTCGGTCGTCGAGGGTTTCTCGGCCAGCCCCAGCGCGGCGAGAATGTCTTCCTTGTCGAGCTCACGAAGGTCCTTGATTTTCATGCGACGCCTCCTCGGTCTTCAAAAAGTGGATGGGGCCTCGCGACAGGCCCGCCGCGCTTCACCCGGCCACGCTCGTCGGCGCCGACGTCGCGGGTGCCTCGGACGCGGCGCCGTCGGCCCTGTCATCGGCGGTCTTCCTCAGAAGATCCTCGGCCAGCGCCACCACGCCCTGGCGAATCGCCGGGACCATCGCCGCGCGCACCGCGATGCGCAGCCCCGCTCCCGCCACGCGCATCGAGAGCCGGGAGAACAGGCCCCCGCCCAGCACGAAGCCGGCCCCCACCGCCAGGGCGACCGTCCGCCCGGGGTGCTCCTGGGTTTGACGGGTCAGCGTGGCCACCCAGCTCTCCCGCGGGGCGCGCGCCTCGGTCTTCGCGCGCGCCGGACGTCCCTTCGTCCGTTCGGTAACGCGGGCCCCGCTGGCCTTCGCCTTTCCATTGTTCCCGCTGTTTCGCGCTCCGTTGCGGGGGGCGCCGCCGTCAGGCATGGCGCGCCGCCTTGGCCAGCAGGACACCGACGACGAACGCGCCGACCAGGACCGTCCCGGGATTGCGACGGGTGAACCGCCGTGCCGTCGCCGCCCACGCGGCCACCGCATCCTCGGCCGCGCGGGCCTTGGCCGGCAGCGCCTCCAGGCGATCGATGACGTCGAGCCGGCTGGCCTCTTCGACCTTCAGGGACATGGCGCCCTCCAGAACCCGCGAATCAAACGCGCTCCGAGCAAGATCATCGTCCTCCTCCTCGCCTGCCGCCCACTTCGACGGGGCCGACGGGTTATCATCCCTTACTCCGCGAAGGTGCGGACGGCAAGCGCCGAGGCCAGCGGTCTGGCGTTCACGCGCGGGCGCGCGCCCACCAGACGGACGGCTTCTGCGGCACGGAGAACGTCTTTCGATCGAGCCAGGGCACGAACTCGATGCCTCCATCGGGCCGCATCCGGGCGCGATAGCCAGTTCGCACCAGCGCCTCCCCACCGTTCGGACGCTTCACGCTGGTCGAACGGCTCGGGGCGGCGAACGGCCAGCGGGTGGCGGGGGCGGTGGGGCTGCCAACGTACAGGTCGCCCGGCTCGAGGGTCGCGCAGTCCTCGAGCCCGCGCGACAGCACATGGAAATCCTGGGGCATGGCATCGCCCTCGCGCAGGTGTCGGCGGTACAGCCCCGACGTCCAGACGGGATCCAGCAGCTCGAGCCGCCGGGCCGGATCGGCGTCGTCCAGCTCGGTGTGAAACGCCGCCACCCGCGCCCCCGGCATGGCCCGCTCGATCTCGGCGGGCAGCCGCACCGGCATCCAGTCGCCGTCGAGCGCCGTCAGCCGCAAGGTCGAAAGCGAGAAGGCCGGGCGAGCGATGCTCTCCGCGACGAGCCTCTGCACGTCGACCGGCGTCGAGCTCCAGACGGTGACGTCGTAATCATCGATGAGCTCCAGCCAGCGCTGGGGATCGTTGCGCTCTTCGGTCAGTGGCAGAACGACCGTTCCCCCCACCGACAGCGTGGAGAACACGCAGCAGGTGAAGGCCTCCGAGTCGAAGGGGTCGAGCGACACCAGGCGGTCCTGGTTGTCCATCCGGGTCTGCTTGCAGAAGTCGTGGGCCACGTGCGCGAGCTGCGCGTGCGCGACCTTGATCCGGCGGAGGTTGCCGCGGGGCTCGCGCCGGAGCATCACGCAGGCGAGGCCGTCGCTCCTGACGGTCACGCGCTCGCCGGCGGTGAGGCCCGTGGGGAGCGCCGATGACGGGTTGCGCTCGACGACGACCACGCGCCGCTTCTTCCCGAAGTCGTGGCGGGCGGCCACCCCCGGCTGCGTGACGACGACGTCGGCCCCCACCTCGTCCAGCTTTCGCTTGAGGTCGCCCCCCGCCCCCCCCACCTCGACCGGAGCGTACGCACCCCCGG